>NZ_JASCPT010000053.1:0-37844 GCF_029959775.1 Pseudomonas sp. PS01270
GCCGAAGGCTGCGATCTTTTGATCTTGATCCTGAAAAGCAAAATCAAAAGATCGCAGCCTTCGGCAGCTCCTACAGGGCTCATCACAGTCGGATGACCTGCAATGACTAATATTCCCACCGACATCAAACTGCACAAAGCCTCGAAAACCCTGACGCTCACTTACGCGTCCGGCGAGGAATACACTCTGCCCGCCGAGTTTCTGCGCGTGCACTCTCCCTCCGCCGAGGTCCAGGGCCACGGCAAACCGATCCTGCAATTCGGCAAGCTCAACGTGGGTCTGAGCAAGCTGGAACCGGCTGGCAACTATGCACTGAAACTGACCTTCGACGACGGTCACGACAGCGGCCTGTTCACCTGGGAATACCTCTACGAACTCGGCAAGCGCCAGAACGAACTCTGGGGCGATTATCTTGCCGAGCTGCGCGCTGCCGGAAAATCCCGCGATCCGAACGAGTCGTTCGTCAAGCTGATGCTCTAGGCCGTGGCTCTTGCTCTTTAGAGGGCATTTTCTAACTTCATCTGTTTGAATGCTCCGCGCATACGGCCCCGGATCGGCCGCTTGCGAAAAAAATTAAACTCGGGTAACCAATGGAGCTGGCAAGTTCCCTGCAGTGCTCTACGACTGTAAAGCAGCTATGCAGAATCAACGGTCACCCGAGCAGTAGTACCCGGCATTGGCTGTGGAAGCGACAGCGTGAAACCGGGTACTCGTCTCAGGACAATGGAGCGTCGTAGATGAGTGACAAGAATAACGATGACCTGAAGTACCAAGCCTCGGAAAACACTCTGGGGCTTAACCCCGTCGTCGGGCTGCGCGGAAAGGATCTGCTGGCCTCTGCTCGAATGGTGCTGAAACAGGCCATCAGACAACCGATTCACAGCGTCAGGCACGTGACCCATTTCGGTCTCGAGCTGAAGAACGTGCTGCTGGGGAAATCCGCGCTGCAACCGGCCGGTGATGACCGCCGCTTTGCCGACCCGGCGTGGAGCCAGAACCCGCTATACAAACGTTATCTGCAAACCTACCTGGCCTGGCGCAAGGAACTGCATGCCTGGATTGATGACAGCAGCCTGTCCCCCAAAGACATCGCTCGCGGCCATTTCGTCATCAACCTGATGACCGAAGCCATGGCGCCGACCAATACGGCGGCCAATCCGGCGGCGGTCAAACGCTTCTTCGAAACCGGCGGCAAGAGCCTGCTCGATGGCCTCTCGCATCTAGCCAAGGATCTGGTGCACAACGGCGGCATGCCGAGCCAGGTCAATATGGGCGCGTTTGAAGTCGGCAAGAGCCTCGGCGTCACCGAAGGCGCGGTGGTGTTTCGCAATGATGTACTGGAGCTGATCCAGTACCGGCCGATCACCGAGCAGGTCCACGAGCGCCCGCTGCTGGTAGTGCCGCCGCAGATCAACAAGTTCTACGTTTTCGACTTGAGCCCGGACAAGAGCCTGGCGCGCTTCTGCCTGCGCAACAATGTGCCGACCTTCATCATCAGCTGGCGCAACCCGACCAAGGCCCAGCGCGAGTGGGGCCTGTCGACGTATATCGAAGCGTTGAAGGAAGCGGTCGACGTAGTCACCGCGATCACCGGCAGCAAAGACGTCAACATGCTCGGCGCCTGCTCCGGCGGCATTACCTGCACCGCCCTGCTCGGCCACTACGCCGCGCTCGGCGAGAACAAGGTCAACGCCCTCACCCTCCTGGTCAGCGTGCTCGACACCACCCTGGACAGCGACGTCGCCCTGTTCGTCGATGAGCAGACCCTGGAGACCGCCAAGCGCCACTCCTACCAGGCCGGCGTGCTCGAAGGCAAAGACATGGCCAAGGTCTTCGCCTGGATGCGCCCCAACGATCTGATCTGGAACTACTGGGTCAACAACTACCTGCTCGGCAACGAGCCGCCGGTGTTCGACATCCTGTTCTGGAACAACGACACCACTCGCCTGCCCGCTGCGTTCCACGGCGACCTGATCGAGATGTTCAAAAACAATCCACTGATCCGCCCCAATGCACTGGAAGTGTGCGGCACGCCGATCGACCTCAAGCAGGTCACCGCCGACATCTTCTCGCTGGCCGGCACCAACGATCACATCACGCCGTGGAAGTCCTGCTACAAGTCGGCGCAGTTGTTCGGCGGCAAAGTTGAATTCGTGCTGTCGAGCAGCGGCCATATCCAGAGCATCCTCAACCCGCCGGGCAACCCGAAATCGCGCTACATGACCAGCGAAGAGATGGCGGCGACTGCCGATGACTGGCAGGAAAACTCGACCAAGCACACCGATTCCTGGTGGCTGTACTGGCAGGCATGGCTGGCCGAGCGCTCGGGCAACCTGAAAAAGGCCCCGACGAAACTGGGCAACAAAGCGTACCCGGCAGGCGAGGCTTCGCCGGGCACTTACGTTCACGAGCGTTAACTGACACCACCCATTGTGGGAGAGGGCCTTGTGGCGAGGGGATTTATCCCCGTTCGGCTGCGAAGCAGTCGTGAATCGACTAGCCGCGATCAGTCTGACAAATCGCGGTTTCAGGATTCGGGGTCGCTTCGCAACCCAACGGGGATAAATCCCCTCACCACAAGGCCCGCTCCTACAGGAATACGGGTGGACTTGAAATCTACAGGGCCTCACGCATGCCGCAACCGTTCATATTCCGCACCGTCGATCTGGATGGCCAGACCCTCCGCACGGCGGTGCGTCCCGGCAAGCCTCATTTGACGCCTCTGCTGATTTTCAACGGCATCGGCGCCAACCTGGAGCTGGTGTTTCCGTTTGTCGCAGCGCTCGACCCGGATCTGGAAGTGATCGCCTTCGACGTGCCCGGGGTCGGCGGTTCGTCGACGCCGAACCGGCCGTATCGCTTCCCCGGCCTGGCCAAACTGACGGCGCGGATGCTCGACTATCTCGACTACGGCAAGGTCAATGTGATCGGCGTGTCGTGGGGCGGCGCCCTGGCGCAGCAGTTTGCCTACGACTACCCCGAGCGCTGCAAGAAACTGGTGCTGGCGGCGACCGCGGCCGGTGCGGTGATGGTCCCCGGCAAACCGAAAGTGCTGTGGATGATGGCCAGCCCGCGCCGCTACATTCAGCCATCCCATGTGATCCGCATCGCGCCGATGATCTACGGCGGCTCGTTCCGCCGCGATCCGACGCTGGCGGCCAGCCATGCGGCGAAAGTGCGCTCGGCGGGCAAGCTCGGTTACTACTGGCAGCTGTTCGCAGGCCTCGGCTGGACCAGCATCCACTGGCTGCACAAGATCCATCAGCCGACGCTGGTGCTGGCCGGCGATGACGACCCACTGATTCCGCTGATCAACATGCGCATGCTCGCCTGGCGCATTCCCAACGCGCAGTTGCACATCATCGATGACGGCCATCTGTTCCTGATTACCCGCGCCGAAGCGGTGGCGCCGATCATCATGAAGTTTCTCGAAGAGGAGCGTCTGCGCGCAGTCATGCACCCGCATCCGACCCCACTCGGCGGCTGATCGCGGCGGCCTGCTTTATGCAGCACTTTTCAAATCAAGCGCGCGGCAGGACGCCGCGCAGGCAGCAACCGGTAACAGCGTCTATGGTGTTCTGGTTCGGTGAGTGTGTTTTTGCCCTGAAGACGAAGGAGTGTTGAGTCATGCGCGAAAAACCAGCGACGGGCGTGGTGCCCAGCCCCGCCGTGTTTATCAACGCCCAAAGTGCGATCGCCGGTCTGCGTGGCAGGGATCTGCTGTCGACACTGCGCAGCGTCGCCGCCCACGGCTTGCGCAATCCGTTGCACAGCGCAAAGCATGCGCTGAAGCTTGGCGGGCAGTTGGGGCGCGTGCTGCTCGGCGAAACCCTGCACCCGACCAATCCGCAAGACAGCCGCTTCGCCGATCCGGCGTGGAGCCTCAACCCGTTCTACCGGCGCAGCCTGCAGGCGTATCTGGCCTGGCAGAAACAGGTCAAGAGCTGGATCGATGAAGGCGACATGAGCCCTGAAGATCGTGCCCGTGCGCACTTCGCTTTCACCCTGCTCAATGACGCCGTGGCGCCCTCCAACACCCTGCTCAATCCGCTGGCGGTCAAGGAGCTGTTCAATTCCGGCGGGCAGAGTCTGGTGCGTGGCCTGAGCCATCTGTTCGATGATCTGTTGCACAACGACGGCCTGCCACGGCAAGTGACCAAGCAGGCGTTCGAGGTCGGCAAAACCGTAGCGACTACCACTGGGGCTGTGGTGTTTCGCAATGAAATGTTCGAGTTGATCCAGTACAAATCGATGAGCGAAAAGCAGTACGCCAAGCCCTTGCTGGTGGTGCCGCCGCAAATCAACAAGTACTACATTTTCGATCTGAGCCCGCAGAACAGCTTCGTCCAGTACGCCCTGAAAAACAGCCTGCAGACCTTCATGATCAGTTGGCGCAATCCTGATGTGCGCCATCGCGAGTGGGGCTTGTCGAGTTACGTCGAAGCGGTCGAAGAAGCGATGAATATCTGCCGGGCGATTACCGGCGCCCGCGAAGTCAACCTGATGGGCGCCTGCGCCGGCGGCCTGACCATCGCCGCCCTGCAAGGGCACTTGCAGGCCAAACGGCAACTGCGCCGGGTTGCCAGCGCGACCTATCTGGTCAGTCTGCTCGACAGCCAGATCGAAACTCCAGCGACGCTGTTTGCCGATGAACAAACACTGGAAGCGGCCAAGCGTCGCTCGTATCAGAAAGGCGTGCTCGATGGACGCGACATGGCCAAGGTCTTCGCCTGGATGCGCCCCAACGATTTGATCTGGAGCTATTTCGTTAACAACTACCTGCTGGGCAAGGAGCCGCCAGCCTTCGACATTCTCTACTGGAACAACGACAACACCCGGCTGCCGGCGGCGCTGCACGGCGACCTGCTGGACTTCTTCAAGCACAACCCGCTGATCCACGCCGGCGGTCTAGAAGTGTGCGGTACGCCGATCGATCTGCAGAAGGTCAATGTCGACAGCTTCAGCGTCGCCGGCATGAACGACCACATCACGCCATGGGACGCGGTGTATCGCTCGACCCTGCTGCTCGGTGGCGAGCGACGTTTCGTGCTGTCCAACAGCGGCCACGTGCAGAGCATCCTCAACCCGCCGAGCAACCCGAAAGCTGCCTACGTCGAAAACGCCAAACTGAGCAGTGACCCGCGCGCCTGGTACTACGATGCCAGACACGTCGACGGCAGCTGGTGGCCGCAGTGGCTGGAATGGGTCGCGCAGCGCTCCGGCGCCCTTAACGAGACCCGCACAACACTGGGTAACCCGAACTATCCACCGATGGAAGCGGCACCCGGCACCTATGTGCATGTGCGCTGACGCTCAACCGAAATTTTCTAAGAAGACTGGATGAAAACCCGCGACCGGATTCTCGAATGTGCGCTGCAACTGTTCAACGAAAAGGGTGAGCCGAACGTTTCCACCATGGAGGTGGCCAACGAAATGGGGATCAGCCCGGGCAATCTCTACTACCACTTCCACGGTAAGGAACCGCTGATTCTCGGTCTGTTCGAACGCTTCCAGCACGAACTCGCACCCCTACTCGACCCGCCGCCGGACGTGGAGCTTGCACCGGAGGATTACTGGCTGTTCCTGCATTTGATCGTCGAACGACTGGCGCAATACCGGTTCCTGTTCCAGGACCTGTCGAACCTCGCCGGGCGCCTGCCGAAGCTGGCCAAGGGGATTCGCAATCTGCTCAATGCGCTGAAGCGCACGCTGGCGTCGTTGCTGGCGCGACTGAAGGCTTCGGGGCAACTGGTCAGCGATACCCAGGCCTTGGGGCAATTGGTCGAGCAGGTGACCATGACGCTGCTGTTCTCGCTGGATTACCAGCGGATTCTTGATCGTGAGGGTGAGGTCAGGTTGGTGGTTTATCAGATCATGATGCTGGTGGCGCCGCATTTGCTGCCGCCAGTGAAGGTGGCGACAGAGCGGATGGCCTTGCAATACCTTGAGGATCACGACTGACCCGAAAAGCCCCTCACCCTAACCCTCTCCCGGAGGGAGAGGGGACTGATTGGGGGATGTTCGCGAGCTACGCCGACCTGAGCGAGCTTCTTTGAATCGATAATCGACTCGATTTGTTCAGGTCGACGTATGACGCAGGACACCTCGGTCGGCTCCCTCTCCTTGGGGAGAGGGCTGGGGTGAGGGGCCGCTTGGAATGCACAAACAAAAACGCCCGGCCTTCACAGGCCGGGCGTTTTTGATTTGCCCTGAAATCAGGACTGACTGGATGGCGTCGACGGTGTCGATGCTGCAGTCGGGGTAGCGGCTGCCGTAGGTGCCGCAGCGGAGTTTGCCGCGTTGGCCGGAGCTGTTGGAGTAGTCGACGGCGCGGCGGCCGGTTTCGGCGCAGCGGCTTTCGGCGCGGCCGGTTTTTTCACTGCTGGCTTTTTCGCCGCAGCCGGTTTGGCCGCAGGCTTCGCAGCGGGTTTGGCGGCAGCGGTCTTCGCTGCTGGCTTGGCCGCTGGTTTCGCTGCAGCTTTAGCCGCAGGTTTTGCTGCTGCTTTGGTTGCCGGTTTGGCAGCGGCCTTGGCGGCAACCGGTTTGGCTGCCGCTTTGGCCGCAGGCTTGGCGGCTGCAGTTTTGGCCGCAGCCTTCGCTGCAGGTTTTGCCGCTGCTTTGGTCAGTGGCTTGGCCGCGGTTTTCGCCGCAGGTTTGGCCGCTGCAGTTTTAGTGGCAGGTTTCGCCGCAGCGGTTTTCGCCGCCACAGGCTGAGCTTTCAGACCGGTGAGTTTTTCGATCTGTTTGGTCAGCGTGTCGACCTTGGCGTTGAGCGCCTTCACCTCATTGCGGCTCGGCACACCCAGGCGCGAAATCGCGCTGTTCAGGCGCTTGTCGAAAGCGCCTTCCAGCTCGTCCCACTTGCCCATGGCGCGGTCTTTCACGCCGCTGATGCGCGACTTGGCCGAAGAGGTCGAGTCCTCGACTTTCTTGCCGACGGCAGTCTTGGTGAGCTTCTCGGCTTTCTCACCGTCTTTGACCAATGCATCGAAGAGTTTGCTGCCGTCAGTGTCGATCTTCGAGTACACGCCTAAACCAGCCAGCCAGATTTTGCGGGAGTAGGACTCGACCTTCCCGACCCACGAGCTGCTTTCTTTATCGGTGTTCTTTTTGCCAGCCATCCCGTTCTCCTTAAGATTTTCGCGCGACGCGTTCGAGCAATGCCGTCAGCTCATCGAGCTTAGCAGAGAGTGCCTCAACGTCATGTTTAGACGGAATGCCGATCCGATTCAAGGCGCTGGCCACACGGTTGTCGAAGGCCTTCTCGACCTTGTCGAGCTGAACCTCAACGCGACCCTTGAACGAGCTGACCTGAGTGGCCGCGTCATCGATCTCGGCGTTGGCCGCGAGGAGTTTTTCGCTGACGGCTTTTTTGCCTTTCTTTTCAACGGTTTGCCCGGCGGCGACGAGTTCTTGAAAGTACTCGCTGCCCTCCTGGCCGACCTTGGTGTAGGCGCCCAGGCCTGCCAGCCAGATCTTGCGGGCATAGGATTTTACGTCGCTCAGAGTGGAAGTCGGAGCGTCGATTTTTTTCTTCAAAATGACTTTGGCCATGGTGCACCTCACGCGCAGAAGGTTTGAGGAACTGCCGGACGAGTGTCGGGCTCAGGCACAAAGTAGGGAGAAAAATTAGAAAGGGCACCCTAACCAGCGGGAGCAACTCTAAACAAATGTGGGAGCGAGCCTGCTCGCTCCCACAGGGGATTGGATTTCAATCTGGAAATCAGGCCAGGGCTTTGTCGAGGGCTTTCTCGATCTCGGCTTTGATCATGCCGCTCATGGCCGACATCATCAGGCCCAGTTCGACGTCGACCCTGATCGAATCGTCCGCCACATGCACTTCACCTTTCACGCCCGAGCGTTTGAGGTTCAGGGTGTCGCCCGACCATTGCGGCTCCAGGCCGTATTGTTCATTGAGCTTTTTGGCCAGTTTGTCGGCCTTTTCGCGGGCGGCGTCCTTGCCCAGAGTGTGGGCGCGCTCAACACTGATTTTGGCCATGGAATGACTCCTGATGATTGAATGGCTGACGTTGAATCTTGACCGCATCTGCGGCAAATCGTCCCGAAGGTTGCCCATCTTACCTTTAGCCATTCCAAGACAAAGCATGGCTTGAGGATTAGAATGTCGCGCATTCTCTTTTGGTGACAGCGATATGACTGATCAGCGCAAAGGCAGCGATGCCGAACCCACCACTCACTTCGGCTTCAAAAACGTTCCGGAAAGCCAGAAAGCGGAAAAAGTCGCTGAGGTTTTCCATTCCGTAGCCGCTAAATACGACCTGATGAACGACCTTCTGTCGGGCGGCATGCACCGTCTGTGGAAGCGATTCGCGATCGAGCTTTCCGGCGTGCGCAGTGGCAACCGCGTGCTCGACATCGCTGGTGGCACCGGCGACCTGACCCGCAAGTTCTCGAACCTCGTCGGCCCGACCGGCCAGGTCGTGCTGGCCGACATCAACGAGTCGATGCTCAAGGTCGGCCGTGATCGTCTGCTCGATCTGGGCGTTGCCGGCAACGTCGAATTCGTCCAGGCCGACGCGGAAAAACTGCCGTTCCCGGACAACCATTTCGACTGCGTGACCATCGCCTTCGGCCTGCGCAACGTAACGCACAAAGAAGACGCGTTGCGTTCGATGCTGCGCGTACTCAAGCCCGGCGGACGCCTGCTGGTGCTGGAGTTTTCCAAGCCGACCAACGCACTGATGTCGAAAGCCTACGATGCCTACTCGTTCGCCTTCATGCCGCTGATGGGCAAGCTGATCACCAACGATTCGGAAAGCTATCGCTACCTGGCCGAATCGATCCGCATGCACCCGAATCAGGAAACCCTGAAGTCGATGATGGTCGAGGCCGGTTTCGACCGCGTGACCTATCACAACATGACCGCAGGCATCGTCGCCCTGCACCGCGGCATCAAACCCTGATGTTGCTCACCGGGCTGCTCGCCAGCGTCGAACTCGGCCTCAACCGGGTGCTGCGTCTCGACAGCACGGCGCTGCCGCGCTTGGCGCATCTGACCGGCAAAGTGATTGCCGTCGACTGCCGCAGCCCGGCGCTGCAACTGTTCATACTGCCCAGCGACGAAGGCCTGATGCTCGCTGCGCAGTGGGCAGCGGATGTCGATTGCACGTTGCGTGCTCCGGCTTCAAGCCTGGTGAAACTGGCCCTGAGCAAAGACAAGACCGCGGTGCTGCACGCACCCGAAGTCGAGCTCGATGGCGACAGCGGCGTGCTGCTGGAGCTGGCCGGCGTACTGCAGGATCTTGAGCTGGACTGGGAGTACGAACTCTCGCGCTGGCTCGGTCCGGTCGCCACGCAATTGCTCGGTGGTCACCTGCGCAGCCGCGCGCGCTGGTATCAACAAGGATTTGCCAGCCTCAACCAGAATCTTGCCGAATACCTCGCCGAAGAATCGCGCACCCTCGTCGGGCAGCGCGAAGCGGAAGCGCGATTCAGCGAACTGGACCGGATCAAACTTGATCTGGAACGACTCGAGGCGCGTTTCGAGCGCCTTTCCCGATCCCTCGACCCAAGCGATAACGCATGAAGCTGCTTGCCGTCCGCCGTCTGTTGCGCATCCAGCGCGTCGTGATCCGCTACCGCCTCGATGACCTGCTGTTCGATCTGCCACTGCCCTGGTTCCTTCTGGCCGTGCGCTTTTTGCTGCCGTGGCGCTGGCTGCCGCGCAAGCCGCTGGAACTCAACCGTGGTGCGCGCTTGCGTCTGGCGTTGCAGGATCTGGGGCCGATCTTCATCAAGTTCGGGCAGATTCTTTCGACCCGCCGCGACCTGTTGCCCGAAGACATCGCCGATGAGCTGATGCTGCTGCAGGACCGCGTGCCGCCGTTCGATTCGCAAGTGTCGATCAAGCTGATCGAAGAACAGCTGGGCAAGAAAATCAGCGAAGTGTTCAGCCGTTTCGACGTTGCCCCGCTGGCCTCGGCCTCGGTGGCGCAGGTGCACGCGGCGCAGCTCAAAAGCGGCGAAGAAGTCGTGGTCAAGGTGATTCGCCCGGGCCTGAAACCGATCATCGCGCAGGATCTGGCATGGCTGTTCATCCTCGCCCGCGCGGCGGAAAAATTCTCTGCTGACGCGCGCCTGCTGCACCCTGTCGATGTGGTGCAGGATTACGAAAAGACTATTTACGACGAACTCGATCTGTTGCGCGAGGCGGCCAACGCCAGCCAGTTGCGCCGCAACTTCGAAGGCTCGCAGCTGCTTTATGTACCGCAAGTCTATTGGGACTGGTGCCGGCCGAAAGTGCTGGTCATGGAGCGCATCTACGGCATTCAGGTCACCGATCTGGCGACCCTCGCCGACCAGCGCACCGACATGAAAATGCTCGCCGAGCGCGGCGTGGAGATTTTCTTCACGCAAGTGTTCCGCGACAGCTTCTTCCACGCCGACATGCACCCGGGCAACATTTTCGTCAGCACGGTCAATCCGTGGAGCCCGCAATACATCGCGATCGACTGCGGCATCGTCGGCAGCCTGACCCCGGAAGACCAGGATTATCTGGCGCGCAACCTGTTCGCCTTCTTCAAGCGTGACTACCGCCGTGTGGCGCAGTTGCACATCGATTCGGGGTGGGTGCCGGCGGAAACCAAACTCAACGAATTCGAAGCGGCGATCCGTACGGTGTGCGAACCGATCTTCGAAAAACCGTTAAAAGATATTTCATTTGGCCAGGTGCTGATGCGCCTGTTCCAGACCGCTCGCCGTTTCAACATGGAAGTGCAGCCGCAATTGGTGCTGTTGCAGAAGACCTTGCTGAACATCGAAGGCCTCGGTCGTCAGCTGTACCCGGATCTGGATCTGTGGAACACCGCGCAGCCGTTTCTCGAGCGCTGGATGCGCGAACGCGTCAGCCCGAAAGCCTTGCTGGGCAACGTGCAGAGCCAGCTGGAGCAGATTCCGCACCTGTCGAACATGGCCCGCGATCTGCTCGAACGCATGTCGCAACCCCACGCCAAAGACCCACCGCCGCCGTGGCGCAAACGCAAGGACGACTGGTTCCTGCGCCTGCTCGGCTGCGCGCATCTGGCCGGCGGCGCGATCCTCGCAGCGGGTGGTCCGTTGACCGATTGGTCGCACTGGCCCGCCGGAATCATGGTGGCGGTCGGTTTGTATCTGGTCGTTCGCCGATAGCACGAATCAGCTGCAAGTTATAAGCTGCCAGCTTCAAGCTTGACGCTACAGGCACGCCGCAACGTGCGTTTACTTGCAGCTCGAAGCTCATCGCTTGCTGCTGCTTTTCGAGATTTGACGATGAAAAACTGGCTGGACGAGATCAAGTGGGATGCTGACGGCCTGGTGCCGGCGATTGCCCAGGATCACAAGACCGGGCGCGTATTGATGATGGCCTGGATGAACCGCGAAGCGCTGGTACTGACCGCTGCGGAAAATCGTGCAATCTACTGGTCACGTTCCCGTGGCAAGCTGTGGCGCAAGGGCGAAGAGTCCGGTCATGTGCAGACACTGCATGAGATGCGCCTGGACTGTGATGCCGACGTGATCATCCTGATGGTTGAACAGATCGGCGACATCGCCTGCCACACCGGCCGTCAAAGCTGCTTTTACCGGGTCTTCGAAAACGGCGACTGGAAAACGGTCGACCCGGTACTGAAAGACCCGCACGCTATCTATTCCGCAGGACACACACATGAGTGACACCCTGACCCGCCTCGCTCAGGTACTTGAAGAGCGCAAAGGCGCAGCCGCCGACAGCTCGTATGTCGCCAGCCTGTATCACAAGGGGCTGAACAAGATTCTGGAGAAAGTCGGCGAAGAGTCGGTCGAAACCATTATTGCCGCCAAGGATGCCGCGATCAGCGGCGATTGCAGTGATGTGATTTACGAGACCGCCGACCTGTGGTTCCACAGCATGGTCATGCTCGCCCAACTGGGGCAGCATCCGCAGGCCGTGCTGGATGAACTGGACCGTCGCTTCGGCCTGTCCGGACATGTCGAGAAAGCCTCGCGTCCGTCCGCCTGAACAACTTTTAGAGAGGAATCGCCACATGGGCATTTTTGACTGGAAACACTGGGTCGTCATTCTGATTGTCGTGGTGCTGGTATTCGGTACCAAGAAACTGAAAAACCTCGGCACCGACGTTGGCGAATCGATCAAGGGCTTTCGCAAAGCCATGAACGACGACGAAAAACCGGCCGAACCGAACGTGACCCCGCCGGCCCAGCCAGTGCCACCGGTGCAGCCGCAAACCACCGCTCAGGCCAACCCGCCGCGCACCATCGACGTGCAGGCGCAGAAAGTCGAAGAGCCGATCCGCAAAGACGTGTGAGCACTGACTAATGTTTGGTATCAGCTTCTCTGAACTGCTGCTCGTCGGCCTCGTCGCCCTGCTGGTGCTCGGCCCCGAGCGTCTGCCGGGCGCGGCGCGCACCGCCGGTCTGTGGGTCGGCCGCCTGAAGCGCAGCTTCAACGCGATCAAACAGGAAGTTGAACGTGAAATCGGTGCCGACGAGATCCGTCGGCAACTGCACAACGAACATATTCTGTCGCTGGAGCAAGAGGCGCGGAAGATTTTCAATCCGAACCAGCAGGAGCCGACGCCGGCGCAGCCGCCCGCTGAGCCGACGATTCACAGCGCTGCCGCTCCCACTGCACCTGCACCTGCACCTGCACCTGTTGTAACACCGCCAGGACCGGCGCCGGTTACTACAGACACATCGGTTGAACACGTAGCGCCCTCCGCCGCGCCGACTACACCAGCGCCTCAAGACCCTACACTGCCGCCGCGAGCCCCATGAGCGATCTCCCCGAAAACGACCAGCACATGCCGCTGGTTTCGCACCTCACCGAGTTGCGCACCCGCCTGCTGCGTTGCGTGGCGGCGATCTTCATTATCTTTGCCGGGCTGTTTGCGTTTACCCAGCAGATCTACACCTTCGTCTCGACGCCGCTGCGCCAGTACCTGCCGGTCGGCGCGACGATGATCGCCACCGACGTGTCGTCGCCGTTCCTGACGCCGCTGAAACTGACGATGATGGTTTCGCTGTTTCTTGCGATTCCAGTGATCCTGCATCAGATCTGGGGCTTTATTGCGCCAGGCCTGTACAAGCATGAAAAACGCGTCGCGGTGCCGCTGCTGATCTCCAGCATCCTGCTGTTCTACATCGGCATGGCGTTCGCCTATTACTTCGTCTTCCCATTGATCTTCAAATTCTTCGCCGCTGCCACCCCGGCCGGCGTGGAGATGATGACCGACATCGCCAGCTACCTCGATTTCGTCATGACGCTGTTCTTCGCCTTCGGCGTGGCGTTCGAAATCCCGGTGGCCGTGGTCCTGCTGGTGTGGATCGGCGTGGTCGACGTCAAATACCTGAAGAAGATCCGCCCGTACGTGATCATCGGCTGCTTCGTGGTCGGCATGATCCTGACCCCGCCGGACATCTTCTCGCAGACCCTGCTGGCTGTGCCGATGTGGATGCTGTTCGAGATCGGCATTCTCTTCGGCGCGCTGGTCAGCAAGCGCGAACGCCCGGACGAAACGCCGGCCGACGACCACAACGACCAGCCGCCAGCGACCCAGGCATGAACCTGCTGCTGCTCGAAGAGGCCGACTTCATTGCGGCCGACCGCGTGATCCTGCGCGACCGGCGCCTGACCCACATGCAGGAAGTGCATCGCTCGGAAGTGGGCGACAGCCTGCGCGTCGGGCGCATCAACGGGTTGATGGGTTCGGCCGAGTTGCTGCGCCTCGAAGCGGGCGAAGCGGAGCTGCGCATCAGCCTCGATCAGCCACCGCCGGCCAAGCTGCCGCTGACCCTGGTGCTGGCCCTGCCCCGGCCGAAAATGCTCCGCCGCGTGTTCCAGACCGTCGCGACGATGGGCGTGGCCAAGGTGATTCTGGTCAACAGCTATCGCGTCGAAAAAAGCTTCTGGCAGACGCCATTTCTGGAGCCGGAAGCGATTCGTGAGCAGTTGATCCTCGGGCTCGAACAGGCTCGCGATACGGTGTTGCCGGAGATCGTCATCGAAAAGCGCTTCAAGCCTTTTGTTGAAGATCGCCTGCCGGCGATCGCCGAGGGCACACTAGGCCTGGTCGGCCACCCCGGCAACTTCCCGCCCTGCCCGCGCGCCCTGAGCGAACCGGTGACCCTGGCCATCGGCCCCGAGGGTGGCTGGATTCCTTACGAAATCGATCTGCTGGCCAAATCCGGCCTGCAACCGGTGCAACTGGGCGAGCGCATCCTGCGCGTCGAAACCGCCGTCACCGCCCTGCTCGCACGCCTGTTCTGACGCAACCGCGTCGGACAAAAGGCGTTACAGATTGCCATCACCCAGCCGATACAGCCCCTATAAGTCCAATTAAGTGGTCCGAAGGGAGTGGTCGCATGTACCGTTGGTTAGCCGAGAGTCTTGGAAACGTCAGCGTCAAACGCAAGCTGGGCATCGGTTTCGGCCTGGTGCTGTTGCTGACGCTGTTGATCACGTTCACCGGCTGGACCGGCATGAGCGGCATCATCAGCCGTGGCGACAAGCTCGGCTTCATTTCCAGCCTCAATGAGCTGACCAAAGACCTGCGCCTGGCGCGCATGGACTACGACATGCGTCGTGGTGAACAGGGTCCGGGCGCGGTCAATGAATTGCTCAGCAAACTCGAAAGCGGTCTGCAATCGGCACGCGGCATGATCGAGCAGCCATCCGATGTGGCGATGGTCGATCAACAGCTTGCTGCGGTCGCCGAATACAAACGCGCTTTCGGCGCAATGACCCAGGCCACCGTCCAGCGTGAAGATGCGCGGAGCAAGCTTGGCGCCAATGCCGATAATGCCGTGGCCGAGGTCGGTGAAGTCGAAAGTGCACTGCTGCAAGGTGACAGCGTTGCGCAGTACAACGCGGTGATCGAGCTGAGCAAACTGTTGCAGCAGGCGCGCTATCAGGTGCGCGGCTACACCTACAGCGGCAAGGCCGATGCCGAGCAACCGGCGCTGACCGCCATCGACAACGCCCTTAAAAACCTCGAAAGCCTGCCGACCCGAGTGCCAGAGCAGCACATCGCCAACCTGCAGCAGGCCACCGACTCGCTCAAGGCCTATCGCGCCGCCGTCGCTCAGTTCCGTGATTCACAGGTCAAGAACACCGCCGCACTGGCCAACATGTCGGCTCAGGGCGACATCCTGATCGCGGCCAGCAAGAAGCTCACTGAATCGCAAACCGTGGTGCGCGACACCGATGCTGCCCATGCCAAGAACATGCTGCTGGTCGCCACTGCGCTGGCACTGGCCTTCGGTCTGATTGCGGCTTGGGCGATCACTCGACAAATCATCATTCCGCTGACCCAGACCCTGAAAGTCGCCGAGCGCGTGGCCGCCGGCGACCTGACCCACAACCTGGTTTCCCTGCGTCGCGATGAACTCGGTCAATTGCAGCGCTCGATGCAAAGCATGACCCAGGGCCTGCGCGAGTTGATCGGCGGTATCAGCGACGGCGTCACGCAGATCGCCAGCGCCGCTGAAGAGCTTTCGGCGGTGACTGAGCAGACCAGCGCCGGGGTCAATAATCAGAAGATCGAGACCGATCAGGTCGCCACCGCCATGAACGAAATGGCCGCCACCGTGCAGGAAGTCGCACGCAACGCTGAAGAAGCTTCCGAGGCAGCTGTCGCCGCTGATCAACAGGCCCGCGAAGGTGACAAGGTCGTCGGCGAAGCCATCGCGCAGATCGAACGTCTGGCGGTCGAGGTCGGCCACTCCACCGAAGCCATGGGCGAGCTCAAGCGTGAAAGCGACAAGATCGGCAGCGTCCTCGATGTGATCAAGTCGGTGGCCCAGCAAACCAACCTGCTGGCCCTCAACGCCGCCATCGAAGCGGCCCGCGCCGGTGAAGCCGGACGTGGTTTCGCCGTGGTTGCCGACGAAGTGCGCAGCCTCGCCCAGCGCACGCAGAAGTCCACCGAAGAGATCGAAGAGCTGATCGTCGGTCTGCAAAACGGCACTCAACAAGTGGCGACGATCATGGACAACAGCCGCAGCCTCACCGACAGCAGCGTCGAACTGACCCGGCGCGCCGGCGGCTCGCTCGAAAGCATCACCCGCACTGTGTCGGCGATCCAGGCAATGAACCAGCAGATCGCCGCCGCTGCCGAGCAGCAGAGCGCCGTGGCCGAAGAGATCAACCGCAGCGTGCTGAACGTGCGCGATGTGTCGGATCAGACCTCGGCGGCGAGCGAGGAGACTGCCGCATCCAGCGTTGAACTGGCGCGACTGGGCACGCATCTGCAGATGCTGGTGGGCCGCTTCAAAGTCTGAGTTGATGCAAAACCCCGGTTCGCCTGTAACCGAGGTGATGCCATTCGCGAGCAGGCTCGCTGCCACCTTGGAATGCGTTTCCCTGTGGGAGCGAGCCTGCTCGCGAAGGCAGCGGCGCGGTATGCGCGTCGTAGGTAACGGGCGCGCCAATTCGGCGACGGATGTTTTGCACTGGTTTTAGGTTTGATCGGTGTTTGTTCGCAGCTCAACAACGGACATAAAAAAACCCCGCTGAATCAGCGGGGTTCTCTTATCAGGCCGGCTGAGCCTGCAGGCTCACCGGTCGCAGCGGCAGCAACGGCGCGTGCGGATCGGCTTTCACCGAAGCGCGCCAGGCGTCCAGCCACTCAGCGTGACCTTCGGCCCAGACCTGCTCGTGCAGGCGTGCCAGTGCGACAGGGTCGCTAAGCAGTTGCAGGCGATCATGGTTGTTCAGCCCGGCCGGGCCGACCTTGATCGCGTGACGCACACGTTCCTGACGCAGCCACTCGATCGGCTCGGCCTGGCCGTGACGCGAGGTCGCCAGCGAGCACGCCAGGGCGTTCTGCTGAGGATCGACCACGGCGCGGACGAAGCCGTCGTTGAGGGCGTGATAGCGGTTCTCGTGGGTGTACTGATCGGTTGCCAGCAAGGCCTGTGGCGGATTGTATTCCTCAGGGATGAGGAACAGGCTCTCGTCACGGGTCTTCAGGCCCAGGCCGACACGGCTGGAGATCACCGATACCGGGATCGACAGCATCAGCGAACCGACGATCGGCACCAGCCACCAGAGGAAGCTCGGGTTCAGCCAGATCACCAACAGCGCCCACAAGAAGCCCAGCAACGTCTGCGGACCGTGACGCTTGACCGCTTCGCTCCACGGCGTCGAGTCGTCGTCACGCTGCGGCGAGTTCCAGGTCGCGGCCCAGCCGAGGAACGCGGCGAGGACGAAGCGGGTGTGGAAAATCATCCGCACCGGCGCCAGCAGCATGGAAAACAGCATCTCCAGCAGCATCGACAGGGTCACCTTGAACTTGCCGCCGAACTCCTTCGCGCCCTTGGCCCAGATCAGGATGATGCTCAACAGCTTCGGCAGGAACAGCAGCACGATGGTCGTCGAGAACAGCGCGATGGCCTTGTCCGGGTGCCATTGTGGCCACAGCGGATAGAGCTGGCGCGGTTCGAGGAAGTACTGCGGCTCCATCAGCGTGTTCACCGCCAGCAGCGCGGTCGACAACACCAGGAAGAAGAACCACAACGGCGCCGACAGGTAAGACATCACGCCGGTGAGGAACACCGCGCGGTGCACCGGGTGCATGCCCTTGACCAGGAACAGGCGGAAGTTCATCAGGTTGCCGTGGCACCAGCGCCGGTCACGCTTGAGCTCGTCGAGCAGGTTCGGCGGCAACTCTTCGTAACTGCCCGGCAGGTCGTAGGCAATCCACACGCCCCAGCCGGCACGGCGCATCAGCGCAGCTTCGACGAAGTCGTGGGACAGGATCGCACCGGAGAACGCGCCCTTGCCCGGCAACGGCGCCAAAGCGCAGTGGTCGATAAACGGCTTCATGCGGATGATCGCGTTGTGACCCCAGTAGTGGGATTCACCCAACTGCCAGAAGTGCAGACCGGCGGTAAACAGCGGGCCGTACACGCGGGTCGCAAACTGCTGCATCCGCGCATACAGGGTGTCCATGCCCGACGCACGTGGCGCGGTCTGGATGATCCCGGCGTCCGGCGTGGCTTCCATCAGGCGCACCAGACTGGTCAGGCACTCGCCGCTCATCACCGAGTCGGCGTCGAGCACGACCATGTACTTGTAGTCACCGCCCCAACGACGGCAGAAGTCGTCGAGGTTGCCGCTCTTGCGTTTCACACGACGGCGACGACGGCGATAGAAGATCTTGCCGAAGCCCTTGGCCTCGCGGCAGACATCCAGCCAGGCCTGTTGCTCGGCGACGCAGATATCGGTGTCGTTACTGTCGCTGAGGACGAAAAAGTCGAAGCGATCCAGATCACCGGTGGCCGCGACTGATTCGAACGTCGCACGCAGACCGGCGAATACACGCGGCACGTCTTCGTTGCAGATCGGCATCACCAGCGCAGTACGCGCATCTTTTGGAATCGGCTCGTTACCAGCGCTTTTCCCGGAGATACGGTATTTATCGTGGCCAGTGAGCAACTCAAGGAAGCCCATCAGTGCGGTCCAGAAACCGGCCGAGACCCAGCAGAACAGAATCCCGAACAGAATCAGGATGCTGGTTTGCAGCGCATACGGCAGCACTTGCGTGGCGGTTTGCAGCAGCGGCTGATGCAGGACTTCTTCCAGATCGACGAACGACCAGCCCTGGTACGGCATGATGCCTTTCATGTACCAACCGGCAACGATGGTCTGGCCGAGCATCAGCAGCAACAGAATGTAGCGGCGGATCGAACCGACGGTGCGCCAGCGCGCGGCCGGCAGGACATTGGCGTCCTTCGGCGGCTGCGGCGGGTTGGTGCGCCCGGTCAGACGGCGCCAGCCACGCACCAGGATATTGGTGCGCCATGGCTCCGGCACGACCTTGGTGCGGCGGATCGGCGGGGTCGCCTTGAGGCTGACCCGACCACTGGCGTCGAGCACCAGCATTTCCGCTTCAGCCAGTTCTTCGGCAGTGCTCAGGGTCAGACGCTTGCCCACCGAAGCCTGGGCGGCTTCGGCAGGGGCGTCGAATGTCGAGGACGACAGGCGTTCATGCAGCTCGCTGAACGACTGGCAACCCGCGAGTTCCGCGCGTTGCTCGTCGGTCATCGGCAGATGCGCCAGATACTCGGACAGAGTCTCTGGCTGTACTGGTGAATTACTCATCGGCAGGCAACTGATAGCTCCAGGTCTCGGTCAGGACTTCTTCAGTCGGCGCCGATTCCGGTGTGGCTGGGGCCGCGTCGGCAGCGACTGGCTGCTTGGCGTCTTTGTTGGCCTTGTCCTTGGCGTCGGCTGCAGGCTTGGCTTCAGCCTGTTTGGCTTCGGCGGCCTTGGCTTCCTTGTCGAGTTTTTCCTGTTGCTTGGCGGCAACCTTGTCAGCCTTGGCAACCGACGAATTGGACGCCGGCACCGATTTGCCCAGATCTGCGGTGACTACCGGCTGAACCAGGGCGGCGCGCATCTCGGTCGCTTTGCTCGGATCCTTGATCTTCATCCGCAGGGTCAAACGCCAGCCCTTGGTTTCCGGGTTGTAGCGCACGCTGTTCTCGACCAGTTCGGCGTTGTCACCGACGCTGACCTGACTGCGCACGTCGGCATCCGGCGTCAGGGCCGCCAGCGATGGACCTTCGAAGTCGACCAGATAGGCCACGCTGCCATCGGGCTGACGGATCAGGTTCGATTGCTTGACGTCACCGGTCGAACGCAGGGTCTGTGCCACCCAGGCGCTGTCCGGCGCATGGAGTGCTGCTTCGTCCATGGTCCAGTGCATGCGGTAGGCGAAGTCCAGCGGCTGGCCTGGCTCCGGCATTTTTTCCGGGCTCCAGAACGCAACGATGTTGTCGTTGGTTTCGTCAGCGGTCGGAATCTCTACCAGATCGACAGTACCCTTGCCCCACTCGCCCTTCGGCTCGATCCAGGCGCTTGGGCGCTTGTCGTAGCGGTCGTCGAGGTCTTCGTAGTGGCTGAAATCACGGCCACGCTGCAACAGACCGAAACCACGCGGGTTCTCGACGCTGAAGTTGCTCACGGCCAGGTGTTTCGGGTTGTTCAGTGGACGCCAGATCCACTCGCCGTTGCCGGCATGGATCGACAGACCGCTGGAGTCGTGCAGTTCACGACGGTAGTTGAGGACTTTCGACGGCTGGTTGGCGCCGAACAGGAACATGCTGGTCAGCGGCGCGATGCCCAGTTTGCCGACCTTGTCACGCAGGAACATCTGCGCCTTGACGTCGACGATGGTGTCGCTGCCCGGACGCAGGATCAGACGGTAGGCACCGGTGGCACGCGGTGAGTCGAGCAGAGCAAAGATCACCAGGTGCTTGTCGCCTGGCTTGGGCTGCTGAATCCAGAACTCGCGGAAACGCGGGAACTCTTCACCCGACGGCAGCGCGGTATCGATCGCCAGACCACGGGCCGACAGACCGTAGGTGTGGCCCTTGCCAACGACGCGGAAGTAACTCGCGCCGAGCATGGTCATGATCTCGTCTTGCTTGTCGGCCTTGTTGATCGGGTACAGCACACGGAAACCGGCATAGCCCAGTTGTTCGGTGGCTTTCGGATCGAATTTCAGATCGCCGAAATCGAAGCGGCTCGGATCGTATTTGATCTCCGAGACGGTATTGGTGGTGATTTCGTTGATTTTCACCGGTGTATCGAAGTGCATACCCTGGTGATAGAAGGAGAGCTTGAACGGCGTCTTCTGATCGGCCCACTCAGCCTTTTCGGTGAGGAAGCGGATCTTCTGATAGTCCGCGAACTTCATTTCGCGGAATTCGTTCGGCAGGTTGCTGCGCGGGGCTTCGAACTTCTGCCCGGCCAGCTCTTTGGCCTTGGCCGATACGTCGTCAAGATTGAACGCCCAAAGCTGACCGGCGCTGAGCAGGCACAGGAGCGCCGAACCCGCTACCAGAGCACTTCGCATGCGTTTGGCAGACATTTTTGCTGCATTACAGGGACTAACAATCACGAGCAACCCTCGCCGAAAACAGATCAATAAACCAACGGCCAGCTATCTTTATGCCAGGTTGGCGAGCATTGTTCCGACTCCGCCGGGGCAAAATGATTCCCCAATCGGATCCAGACAAGTCTCTACCTAAGTCAAAACGGATCAACGAATGTCGATCCCCGCAGCGCGCGATTATCTAGTAGCCCGGATGACAACGCATCAGGGGTAACAAAGTATTTATCGCGAAAACAGCCTAAAAACAGTCGAAATTGCCGAAAAAGATGTTTCAGGCACTGTCAGGTCTGTAACAGGAAGGTTACCGGGCCATCGTTGACCAGGTGCACCTGCATATCGGCGCCGAATCTACCTGATGCCACAGTGCCATGCACCTGTTTCGCCTGACTCAATAAATAGCCGAACAATTCTTCACCCAGCGCCGGCGGTGCGGCCGTGGAAAAGCTCGGACGCAGGCCGCTTTTGGTGTCGGCGGCGAGAGTGAACTGAGAGACCAGCAGCAACCCGCCACCCACATCCGCCAGGGACAGATTCATCTTGCCCTCGGCGTCACTGAATACCCGATAGTTAAGCAGCTTATGCAGAAGTTTGTGGGCGCTGGTACGCGTGTCGTCGGGTTCTACCGCCACCAGCACCAGCAAACCCTGATCGACCGCGCCGACTACCTCGCCGGCGACCTCTACCCGCGCGCCGCGTACGCGTTGCAACAGCGCCTTCATGCTTCTTCGAGTGGCAGGTCGAGCAGGCGCTGGGCCATTTTGCTCGCGGCGCGCACCAGCGCATCGGTGATGCCCGGCTCGGACGCGGCGTGGCCGGCGTCGCGGATCACCTGCAATTCGCTGTTCGGCCAGGCCTGGTGCAATTCCCAGGCGTTGTCGAGCGGGCAGATCACGTCATAGCGACCGTGAATGATCACGCCGGGCAGATGAGCGATCTTGCCCATGTCGCGGATCAGCTGGTTCGGCTCAAGGAAGGCGTTGTTGGTGAAGTAGTGGCATTCGATCCGCGCAATCGACAGCGCGCGTTGCGGCTCGGAGAAACGATCGACCACCAGCGGATTCGGGCGCAGGGTCGCGGTGCGCCCTTCCCAGGTCGACCACGCCTTCGCCGCATGCATCTGGGCGATCTGATCGTTGCCGGTCAGGCGTTTGTGGAAAGCGTTGAGCAGGTCGTCGCGCTCGTCCAGCGGGATCGGCGCGATGTAGTCCTGCCAGTAATCGGGGAACAGACGGCTGGCGCCGGCCTGATAGAACCATTCGATTTCCTGCGGACGGCACAGGAAAATCCCGCGCAGAATCAGACCATGGACCCGCTCCGGGTGGGTTTGCGCGTAGGCCAGCGCCAGGGTCGAACCCCAGGAGCCGCCGAACAACACCCATTTTTCAATGCCCAGGTGTTTGCGGATGCGCTCCAGGTCCTCGACCAGATCCCAGGTGGTGTTGTTTTCCAGGCTGGCGTGCGGGGTGGAGCGACCGCAGCCGCGCTGGTCGAAGGTGACAATGCGATACAGATTCGGATCGAAATAGCGCCGGCTCTGGGCGTCACAGCCGGCGCCGGGGCCACCGTGGATGAATACGACCGGCAATCCTTCCGGCGAGCCGCTTTCATCGACGTACAGCGTATGGGTGTCATCGACAGCCAGATCGTGCCGGGCGTGGGGTTTGATCTGCGGAAACAAAGTCTGCATTGCGCGCTCCGTAAGGGTCGAGGTCATCCCTGGGGGGACTCGTATTATTCTGCCGTTGGGCATCATAAACCCGATTTGCGTCAATGAGCATGCTCCGGGGCCTGATCGTTCCCACGCTCTGCGTGGGAACGCCTCTTGGGACGCTCCGCGTCCAGTGACGCGGAGCGTCACGGGCTGCATTCCCACGCAGAGCGTGGGAACGATCAAAACGCGGTGTGTCATTCGGCCTGGTTGTCGGCTGAACGGACGCCTTCGCGAGCAGGCTCGCTCCCACAGCGGTTAGGCGCTGTAGTGAGATTTTGCCCAGACCAGATAGCCCTGCAGCAATTCCCTGAGCACCACCCGCGTCGGTTCGGCGAGGTCGGCGCGGTAGCGGAACGGTTCGAACTCTTCCATGTAGGTGGACTGGCACAGTTCCAGCTGCACGGCATGGATGTTCTGCGCCGGGTCGCCGTACTGGCGGGTGATGTGTCCGCCCTTGAAGCGACCGTTGAGCACATGGGTGAACTGCTCGTGCTGCGCGCAGATCGCTTCCAGTTGACTGGCCAATTGCGGATCACAGCTGGCGCCATTGAAGGTGCCGAGGTTGAAGTCCGGCAGTTTGCCGTCGAACAGGTGCGGGATGATCGAGCGGATCGAGTGCGCATCGAACAACAGCGCGTAGCCGAATTCGGCTTTCAATCGCGCCAGCTCTTGCTGCAAGGTGCGGTGATACGGCGTCCAGATCTGCTCCAGGTAAGTCGCGCGCTCCTCTTTCGACGGTTCCAGACCTTGCTGAAACAACGGAATGCCGTCGAACAACGTCGCCGGATACAACCCGGTGGTCGCCCCGGCATACAACGGCTTGTCGTCGGACGGCCGGTTGAGGTCAATGACGAAACGCGAATAGTCAGCCGCCAGGGTACTCGCGCCCAGTTCCTCGGCAAAATCGTAGAGCTGCGGGATATGCCAGTCGGTGTCCGGCAAACTCTTCGCGGCGGGGATCAACCCGGCTTCGACAGCCGGGGTCAGACGCACGCCAGCGTGGGGCATGCTGATCAGCAGCGGCACGCGGCCTTGTTTGAAATTCAGTACCTTGTCCACAACCGTTCTCCTACAGATTCGATTCGACGCCGTGACGCACGACGCGCTTGTCCAGATCGCCACCGAGCCAATAGGCCAGATCCGCCGGACGCTCGATGTCCCACGCGACAAAGTCGGCGACCTTGCCAACCTCCAGCGAGCCATGGGTCTGCGCCATGCCCAGCGCCTGCGCGGCATGGATGGTCGCCCCGGCCAGAGCTTCTTCCGGGGTCATGCGGAAACAGGTGCAGGCCATGTTCAGCATCAGACGCAACGACAGCGCCGGCGAGGTGCCGGGGTTGAGGTCGCTGGCGATGGCGATTTTCACCTTGTGTTTGCGCAGCGCGTCCATTGGCGGCAATTGGGTTTCGCGCAGGAAGTAGAACGCGCCTGGTAGCAGCACGGCGACGGTGTCAGCAGCGGCCATGGCGATGGCATCGTCCTCATCCATGAACTCCAGGTGATCGGCGGACAAGGCTTTGTAGCGCGCGGCGAGGCTGGAGCCGTGCAGCGAGGACAACTGCTCGGCGTGCAGCTTTACCGGCAGTCCGAGTTGTTGCGCGGCGACGAACACCCGCTCGACCTGCTCCGGCGAAAACGCCAGATATTCGCAGAACGCATCCACGGCATCGACCAGACCTTCGGCGGCAAGGGCCGGGAGCATCTGCTCGCAGACCAGATCGATGTAATCGTCGGCGCGATCCTTGTACTCCGGCGGCAAGGCGTGCGCCGCCAGGCAAGTGCTGCGCACGCTGATCGGCAGCTCTTCGGCCAGGCGCCGGATGACCCGCAGCAGCTTGCGCTCGTTGGCCAGATCGAGACCGTAGCCCGACTTCATTTCCACCGTGGTCACGCCGTCGCGCATCAGGCTTTTCAGGCGTTTGGCGGCGCTGGCGAACAACTCGTCTTCGCTCGCTTCACGGGTGGCGCGCACGGTGCTGGCGATGCCGCCGCCCTGCGCGGCGATCTCGGCGTAGCTGACGCCTTGCAGACGCTGCTCGAACTCGCCGCTGCGGTTGCCGCCGAACACGGTGTGGGTGTGGCAGTCGATCAGACCGGGGGTGACCCACGCACCCTGCAAATCATTGACCGCCGGGTATTCGCCGGACGGCAATTGAGTGCGCGGGCCGATCCACTCGATCAGCGTGCCGGATGTCACGATCGCGGCATCCTCGATGATCGAATAGGCGCCGTTGGCCATGGTTGCGACGTGGCAGTGTTGCCAGAGGGTTTTCATCCCGGTTCCTCTTATAGTGATCGTTCCCACGCTCTGCGTGGGAATGCAGCCCGTGACGCTCCGCGTCACTGGACGCGGAGCGTCCCTTGAGGCATTCCCACGCAGAGCGTGGGAACGATCAGTGGGTAGGGTTAAAGGCTCGGCAAAAGCTTCGCCGGCACCAGCTCGGTCAAGCACCGCGACGCCAGCAATTGCGTCGCCGCATTGATGTCCGGCGCAAAGAAGCGGTCCTTTTCATAGAACGGCACTTCCTTGCGCAAAATCGCCCGTGCCTGTTCCAGCTTCGGCGAGGTCTTCAGACCGTTGCGCAGATCCAGGCCCTGCACTGCCGCCAGCCATTCCACGGCGAGAATGCCGCGAGTGTTCTCAGCCATTTCCCACAGCCGCTTGCCGGCGGCCGGGGCCATCGATACGTGGTCTTCCTGGTTGGCCGAGGTCGGCAGGCTGTCCACCGAATGCGGATGGGACAGCGCCTTGTTTTCGCTGGCCAGTGCTGCCGCAGTTACTTGCGCGATCATGAAACCGGAGTTCACCCCGCCATTGGCCACCAGGAACGGCGGCAGTTGCGACATGTGCTTGTCCATCATCAGCGAGATGCGGCGTTCGCTCAGCGAGCCGATTTCTGCGATGGCCAGGGCCATGTTGTCAGCGGCCATGGCCACTGGTTCAGCGTGGAAGTTGCCGCCGGAAATCACGTCGCCTTCAGCGGCGAATACCAGCGGGTTGTCGGAAACCGCGTTGGCTTCCACTGCCAGCACTTCAGCGGCCTGACGGAACTGGGTCAGGCAGGCGCCCATGACTTGCGGCTGGCAGCGCAGCGAATACGGGTCCTGAACCTTGTCGCAGTTCTGATGCGAGGCGGAGACTTCGCTGCGCTCGCCAAGCAGATCGCGGTAGGCGGCAGCGGCATCGATCTGACCTTTCTGCCCACGCGCGGCATGAATGCGCGCGTCGAACGGCGAGCGCGAACCGAGCACGGCTTCAACAGTAAGACTGCCCAGCGCCACTGCACCGGCAAACAGGTCTTCGCCTTCGAACAAACCGCGCAGGGCAAACGCCGTGGAAACCTGGGTACCGTTGAGCAGCGCCAGACCTTCTTTAGCCGCTAAAGTCAGGGGCGCCAGGCCGGCGACTTTCAGCGCTTCGGTGGCTTCAAGCCATTCGCCCTTGTAGCGGGCCTTGCCCTCGCCCAGCAGCACCAGCGACATGTGCGCCAACGGCGCCAGATCCCCCGACGCACCGACCGAACCTTTCAACGGAATATGCGGATAGACCTCGGCATTGATCAGCGCGATCAGCGCATCGATCACCTGCCGACGGATCCCGGAAAAACCACGGCTGAGACTGTTGACCTTGAGCACCATGATCAGTCGCACCAGCTCATCGCTGATCGGCTGGCCGACCCCGGCCGCGTGCGAGAGCACCAGCGAACGCTGCAGGTTTTCCAGGTCTTCACTGGCGATGCGCGTCGAGGCCAGCAGACCGAAACCGGTGTTGATGCCGTAGGCGGTGCGGTTCTCGGCAAGGATCTGCTCGACGCAGGCGACGCTGGCCTCGATCTGCGCGCTGGCGCTGTTGTCGAGGGTCAACGTGACCGGATGCTGGTAGACGTCACGCAGTTGGGCCAGGCTCAGTTGGCCGGGGATCAGGTTCAGCGCAGTCATTAAAATGCTCCTTTTGAGAGTTTGTTATTAACTACCAGTCGCTCCGGAGCATTCCGTTATCCGTCGTTTCTCGTCTTGTGAACGATCCACGCCTTGGCACGCTGGTATGGGTAGTTGTCAGTACAAATTCGGGAGAACGTTGTGCGGCAGATTCGGGTCTTTCAATACGGTCGCAGCGGCAGCGATATCCGGCGCCAGCCAGCGATCCTGATCGTAGGCGGGGACCGTTTCGCGCAGCAGTTTCCACGCGCGGTCAGTGCCCACGCCAAAGCGCTGTTCCTTGAGGAATTCAAACGCCTGCGCCGCCAGCAGGTATTCAACTGCAAGGATCTGCGTGCAGTTTTCCAGCGCGCGATGCAGCTTCAGCGCGGCGTTGGTGCCCATGCTCAGGTGATCTTCCTGCAGGCCCGAGGTGATGTAGTTGTCGAGCACCGCCGGTTGCGCCAATTGGCGGTTTTCCGCACACAGCGATGCGGCGACATATTGCACGATCATCATCCCCGAGTTGACCCCGGGATCGGCCACCAGAAACGCCGGCAGACCGCTGACGTGCGGGTTGACCAGACGATCGAGACGACGCTCGGCAATCGAGCCGATTTCGGCCATGGCAATCGCCAGCAGATCCGCAGCCATCGCCACGGATTGACCGTGCGGGTTGGCCTGCGACATCACCCGAAAATTGTCCGGCGTGCCCAGCAGTAACGGGTTGTCGGTGCAGCCGTTGAGTTCGGCTTCGACCTGTTTGATTGCGTGCTCCAGTTGATCACGCGCGGCGCCATGCACCTGCGGGATCGAGCGGATGCTCAGCGCGTCCTGAGTGCGAATGCCTTTGCTCGCGGCGATCACTTCGCTGCCATCGAGCAAGGCGCGCAGGTTGTTGCCGACCTGCTGCATGCCCGGATGCGGCTTGAGCGCGATGATCTCGGCATCAAAGGCATCGATCTGGCCGCGCTGGGCTTCGAAACTCATCGCACCAATGACATCGGCCCATTGCAACAGCCGCGTAGCGTCGGCAATCGCCAGGCAACTGAGGCCGGTCATGCACGGCGTGCCGTTGACCAGACACAAGCCATCCTTCGCACCGAGTTGCACTGGTTGCAGGCCTTCTTCGGCCAACGCCTGTTGCGCCGAGGTGATCTGCCCGCGATAGCTGACATTACCGACGCCGAGCAACGCGATGCCGATGTGCGCCATGTGCGTCAGATAACCCACCGAACCCTGCGACGGCACCTGCGGAGTGATGCCGCGATTGAGCAGCGCCAGCAGCCCTTCGACCACGCGCCGATGCAGGCCGGATTTGCCGTGGCTGTAGTTGTGGATCGCGGCACAGATGATCGCGCGGGTCTGCTCGTCGCTGAGCACCGGGCCGACACCGCAGGCATGGCTGAGCAGGGTGTTGCGCGAGAGTTGGCTGAGCTGTTCGTCTTGCAGCGAAACGTTGGACAGACCGCCCAGACCGGTGTTGACGCCATAGGCACGCTCGCCGCTGGCGACGATGCGCTGAACGATGGCCTGAGCGTTGTCGATGCGCGCCCAGGTGTCGCTGGACAGTTCCAGCGGCGCACCGTGACGGGCGACAGCCACCACGTCCTGCCAACGCAGAGGGCTGCCTGTGATAACGATTTTTTCAGCCTGGGACATCTAAAACCTCATACCAATTCTGTTGATGCCGGTAACCCAGTGGTGAGGGGATTTATCCCCGTTGGGCTGCGAAGCAGTCGTAAAACCGGCCACCGCGGTCTGTCTGACAGATTTGCGGGCATGGTTTGGGGCGGCTTCGCCACCCAACGGGGATAAATCCCCTCACCACATAGGCCACTCAGTTTTAGACCACCGCCGCGCGCCGCTGCACGAACCGGTCGACATACTCATCGGCCGGCGAGTGCAGGATCTCTCTTGGCGTACCCACCTGGATCAACCGGCCATCCTTGAGAATCGCGATGCGATTGCCGATGCGCACGGCTTCGTCGAGGTCGTGGGTGATGAAGACGATGGTTTTGTGCAGGGTCTTTTGCAGTTCCAGCAACTGGTCCTGCATTTCGGCGCGGATCAGCGGGTCCAGCGCACTGAACGCTTCGTCCATCAGAATGATGTCGGTGTCCGCCGCCAACGCACGGGCGAGGCCGACGCGCTGACGCATGCCGCCGGAGAGCTGGTGCGGGTATTTGTTTTCGTAGCCTTTGAGGCCGACGGTGTTGATCCAGTGCAGCGCGCGTTCGGCGCAGACCTGCTTGCTTTCGCCACGGACTTTCAAACCGTAGGCGACGTTATCGAGCACGGTCTTGTGCGGCAGCAGACCGAAGCTCTGGAACACCATACTGATCTTGTGTCGACGAAATTCGCGCAGGGCGTCCATGTCGTACTGCAGGATGTCCTCGCCATCGACCAGAATCGCCCCGCTGGTGGGGTCGATCAGGCGATTGAAGTGCCGTACCAGGGTGGATTTGCCCGAGCCGGACAGGCCCATGATCACGAAGATTTCGCCGGTGCCGATGCTTAGCGACAAGTCGTTCACGCCGACCACGCAACCGGTTTCGTTGAGCACCTGGTCCTTGCTCTTGCCCTGGCCGACCATGGCCAGCGCATCCTTGGCGCGGTTGCCGAAAATCTTGAAGACGTTGCGCACTTCGATCTTGCTCACGCTTGCGTTGCTCATTTGCTCACCTCGTGGCGTGGCCGACCGTACGCTTGAGTGATGCGGTCGATGACCACCGCGAGAATCACGATCGCCAGCCCGGCTTCGAGACCCCGGCCGACGTTGAGGGTCTGAATCCCCACCAGTACGTCTTCACCGAGGCCACGGGCGCCGATCATCGAGGCAATCACCACCATCGACAGGGCCATCATCGTGGTCTGGTTGATCCCGGCCATGATGCTCGGCAGCGCCAGCGGCAGTTGCACGCCGAACAGTTGCTGCCAGCGGTTGGCGCCGAAGGCATTGATCGCCTCCATGACTTCGCCATCGACCTGGCGAATGCCCAGATCGGTCAAGCGAATCAGCGGCGGCGCGGCGTAGATCACCGTGGCGAAAATCGCCGGCACCTTGCCCAGGCCGAACAGCATCAGCACCGGAATCAGGTAAACGAAACTCGGCATGGTCTGCATGATGTCGAGCAGCGGCATCAGCACCGAACGCAGACGATTGCTGCGTGCCGAGAGAATCCCCAGCGGGATGCCGATCAGCACCGAAATGATCGTCGCGACCATCATCAGCGCCAGGGTCTGCATGAGCTTGTCCCATAGGCCAACGGCGCCGACGAGGAACAGCAGACCGACAATGACTGCCGTGGTCACGACTTTGCGCGTGGCGTGCCAGGCGATGACACCGACGATTGCCAGCATCAACCACCACGGCGCCGCACGCAGCAAACCTTCGAGACTGACGATGGCCCACAGCAGCGTGTCGGAGATATGCCGGAACACATCGCCGTAATTGGTCACCAGCGAATCGACCCAACCGTTGACCCAGTCGGCGATGGAAAAGGTAAAGCTTTCGGGAAACATAAGGGACTCTCAATCAAGGGGTTGCGATCAAGCGTCCGGCTGCCGTGCTGGCAGCCGGGAAACCTGACCTACAAGGCCGCGTCGATTTTCTTGGCTGCGTCGTCGCTCACCCATGCGTGCCACACTTCAGGATGTTCCTTGAGGAAGATTTTCGCCAGTTTTGCCGACTCGATACGTTCCTTGGCCATGCGCCCGAGGTTCTGATTAAGCAGGTCGATAGGCAGGTTGACTTTCTCCAGCACGGCGACCAGTTCCGGAGCTTCGTCGTGGAAGGTTTTCGACAGGCCGACCTTGATGCTCACGGTCTTGTCGACGCCGGGTTTCTCTTCCAGTTTGACTGCATCGATCTGGCCCATCAGCGGCGTTGGCGACCAGTAGTAGAAGAGGATCGGCTCGCCACGCTTGTAGCTCGACAGCACCGCCGCATCCAGCGCAGGTCCTGTGCCTGGGCGGAAGTTGGTGTAACTGTTTTCCAGGCCATAACTCTTGAGCATTTCGCTATTGTCGAGCTCGCAGGTCCAGCCGGCCGGGCAGTTATAGAAGCGGCCCTTGGACGGCTCTTCGGCGTCCTTGAACACGGCGGAATACTTGCCCAGGTCAGCGATGCTTTTCAGGTCCGGGGCTTTCGCCTCGAGCTTGCGCTTGGCGTCGCCTTCGATCACGTAACGCGGCATGTACCAGCCTTCGACCGCGCCCACCACCGGTGCGCCGACACCGACGACCTTGCCGGCCTTCTCGGCCTTGTTCCAGACCTCGCTACGGCCGACCCATTCTTCGGCGAACACTTGAATATCGTTACTGCTCAGGGCGTTTTCCATGGTGATGGAATTGCCCGGCAGGCTGTCGGTCTTGCAGCCGTAACCTTTCTCCAGCACCACTTGCATAACGTCGGTCAGGAGCATGCCGCTTTCCCAGTTCAGCCCGGCGAATTTCACCGGTTTGCCTGATTCGCACCAGCCGGCGGCTTGCGTCGCACCGGCACTGGCCAACAGGCCCATGGACAGCAATGTGGTCAGCAGGGTCTTGTTCGATTTCATTGTCGTGACGCTCCTAATCATGAATGGGCTTACGGCAGTTCAAGAGGCATCCAGCCTGGTCCACGTCCAGATCAGGCCTGCGCCGCAGCGCGACCGGCCCCGCTCGTTTTTGCTTGTTGGGTGCTGTTCTGCTCGACCGGCAGAATCAGGCGATCGGGCACTGCGCTGTGCCATTTCTTTGCGCAGAGGTAATAGACGGCGGCCGGCAGCACCAGGCCGATGATCCAGGAAATGTCGACATCACCGAGGGCGGCTACCAGTGGGCCGGTGTAGAACTTGGTCGAGATGAACGGCAACTGCACCAGCACGCCGAACACATAGACGCTGATACCGAGCAGGTTCCAGCGACCGTAGCGACCGTCCGGATCGGCCAGCGCTGGCACGTCGTAACGCTCGCGGGTGATGAAGTAGTAGTCGACCAGATTGATCGCGCTCCACGGGGTGAAGAAGGCGAGCAGAAACAGGATGAACGACTTGAACGCACCGAGGAACGAGTGCTGCCCGAGCAGGGCAATCAGGGTTGCCGCGCCGACGATGAACAGCACGAAGATCAGCCGCTGCATGCGAGTAACCGTCAGGTGCCCTTTGAAACCACTGATGATGGTGGCGATGCACATGAAGCTGCCGTAGGAGTTCAGCGTCGAGATGGTCACTTTGCCGAACGCGATGCTGAAATACAGCAGCGCGGCGGTGGCGCCGGTGCCGCCTAAACCAACGATGTAAGCGACTTCGTGACCGGCGAATTGACCATTGGCCGAAGCGGCGGCAAACACGCCGAGGATCATCGCCACCTGCGCGCCGATCACCGAACCTGCGCCAGCGGCGAAAAAGGTTTTCACCGATGAAGTAGCGCTCGGCAGGTAACGCGAGTAGTCCGCTACATACGGGCCGAAAGCGATCTGCCAGGACGCCGCCAACGAAACCGCCAGCAGAAAGCTGCTCCAGCTGAAATGACGAATCTGCAGGAGCGCACCAACGTCGGTCTGGCTCATCAGCCGCCAGAACAGGAACACAAAAGCGATCACGCCAATCACGCTGGCGACGCGGCCGATCCAGTGGATTACCCGATAACCGAGCACCGTGACCAGCACGATGACACTGGCGAAAATCAGGATGCCAACACTGTCGCTGACACCGAACAACTGCCCCAGCGCCTGCCCGGAGAGCACCGTACCGGTGGCGGTGAAACCCAGGTACATCAGGCATACCAGCACGATCGGAATCGCTGCGCCATAAACGCCGAATTGCACACGACTGGAGATCATCTGCGGCAAGCCCAGTTTCGGTCCCTGCGCGGCATGCAGCGCCATCACACCACCGCCCAGCAATTGACCGATCAACAGACCGATCAACGACCAGAAAACATCACCGCCAAGCACCACCGCCAAGGCCCCGGTGACGATCGCGGTGATCTGCAGATTGGCGCCCATCCACAGGGTGAACTGACTGAACAGACGACCGTGTCTTTCCGCTTCCGGGATGTAGTCGATCGAACGCCTTTCGATCAACGGTGTACTGCCTGCACGTTCGTTGTTAACCGCCATGATTCAACCTCTGTGGATTGCTATTCGGGTTCACTGAGCATCGGTGGAGCTGCTTTTCTGTGGGAGCGAGCTTGCTCGCGAAAGCAATCTGTCTGCCGACACGAATGTTGACTGTGCCGGCCTCTTCGCGAGCAAGCTCGCTCCCACATGAAGCAAAAGCGTATTACTTGCCGCCAGTGATCATCGGCAGATTCAGCCCCTGCTCTTTCGCGCAGTCGATGGCAATCTGGTAACCGGCATCGGCGTGGCGCATGACGCCAGTCGCCGGGTCGTTGTGCAGCACACGAGCAATGCGTTCGGCAGCCTCATCGGTACCGTCGCAGACGATCACCATCCCCGAATGCTGCGAGAAGCCCATGCCGACACCGCCGCCGTGGTGCAAGGAGACCCAGGTCGCGCCGCTGGCGGTGTTCAGCAGTGCGTTGAGCAGCGGCCAGTCGGAGACGGCGTCGGAACCGTCCTGCATCGATTCGGTTTCGCGGTTCGGGCTGGCGACCGAGCCGGAGTCGAGGTGGTCGCGGCCGATCACCACGGGTGCCGACAGCTCACCGCTACGGACCATTTCATTGAACGCCAGACCGAGCTTGGCGCGCTGGCCCAGACCGACCCAGCAGATACGCGCCGGCAGACCCTGGAAGCTGATGCGCTCACGGGCCATGTCCAGCCAGTTGTGCAGGTGCGCGTCGTCCGGGATCAGCTCTTTGACTTTGGCATCGGTTTTGTAGATGTCCTGCGGATCACCCGACAATGCCGCCCAACGGAACGGGCCGATGCCACGGCAAAACAGCGGACGGATGTAGGCCGGCACGAAGCCCGGGAAATCGAAAGCGTTTTCGACGCCTTCTTCCTGAGCCATCTGACGGATGTTGTTGCCGTAGTCGAAGGTCGGAATGCCTTGCTTCTGGAACTCCAGCATGGCTTTGACGTGCACGGCCATCGACTGCTTGGCGGCTTTGATCACGGCTGCAGGTTCGGTCTTGGCGCGGGCGCGGTACTCGTCCCAGCTCCAGCCGGCCGGCAGGTAGCCGTTGAGCGGGTCGTGGGCGCTGGTCTGGTCGGTGACCATGTCCGGGCGCACGCCGCGCTTGACCAGTTCCGGCAGGATTTCCGCCGCGTTGCCGAGCAGGGCGATGGAAATCGCTTTGCCTTCTTTGGTGTATTTGTCGATGCGCGCCAGAGCGTCGTCGAGGTCTTTGGCTTGCTCATCGACGTAACGGCTTTTCAGGCGGAAATCGATGCTGACCTGCTGGCATTCGATGTTCAGCGAGCAGGCGCCGGCCAGGGTGGCGGCCAGCGGTTGTGCGCCGCCCATGCCACCGAGGCCGGCGGTGAGCACCCAGCGCCCCTTGAGGTCGGCGTTGTAATGCTGGCGCCCGGCTTCGACGAAGGTTTCGTAGGTGCCCTGAACGATGCCCTGGCTGCCGATGTAGATCCAGCTGCCGGCGGTCATCTGGCCGTACATGGCCAGGCCTTTGGCGTCGAGTTCGTTGAAGTGCTCCCAGCTCGCCCAGTGCGGCACCAGGTTGGAGTTGGCGATCAGCACGCGCGGCGCGTTGCTATGAGTCTTGAATACGCCGACCGGCTTGCCCGATTGCACCAGCAGGGTTTCGTCGTCATTCAGGTTGGTCAGGCTCTCGACGATCTTGTCGTAGCACTCCCAGTTCCGCGCAGCGCGGCCGATGCCACCATAGACCACCAACTCTTTCGGGTTCTCGGCGACTTCCGGGTCGAGGTTGTTCATCAACATGCGCAGCGGCGCTTCAGTCAGCCAGCTCTTGGCGGTCAGCGTGTTACCGCGTGCGGCGCGGATCTGCACGTCACGAAACTTGTTGCTGTTCTGGGTATTGTCAGTCACGAAAAAGACTCCTCAGCGATCAATTCAAACCAACCCTGGCAGTGGGCAGCAGCCTGCGCGCTGTGCTGCGCGACAAGCGAATCAGTGGACGCTGCGGAGAGTCTCGGACGACTCATACGCATACGTCTTTACTTGTACATACAAGCATATGCAATCAAGCGGCCAACTTGCTGGAGGAGTGTTCAGGAAAAATCAGAGGTAGGGCTGGAGAGCGCCTGAATCGAGGGTTCTGGCGTGAATGAAATTTTCCGGGAGGAGATTCTGAGGAGATGCGGCTGGGCCAGGTCAGCGAGGTTTTGCGCCACGCTGGGGCGTTCGGTAACAAGTTGGTGCGCGGAAGGGAAACAAGAGTGGGGATGGCTTTTGTGGCGAGGGGACTTATCCGCGCTGGGCTGCGCAGCAGACCGCTTTTCTAATCAGGAATGGGGCCGCTTCGCGACCCAGCGGGGATAAATCCCCTCGCCACAGGGGTCAGTTTTGGAGAAGTTCGACTATGCAGCAAGCGCCATGGGTGGAGACTTCGACCAGCCCACTGTTGCCGTCCAGTTGCAGGCAATCATGCCGACCGAGCTGCGAAACGCCGTCGCCAACACGCACGTCCATCAGCTCACTGACACTGAACACCAGCAGCGTCGATGCCGAGCTGAAAAACCGCTGCTCACCGGCCAGCCATTGCAACCGTGCGCTGTAACGTTGCGGCGCGTAGATCAGATTGAAGTCGCGAATCGCACCGCCGAGCAAGGTGCAGGACACTTGGCTTTCGCCGCTGAAAGCAAACGGGTCCAGGGGTAACAATGGCCGGGTATCGTCACCGTCGACGCACAAGGTCATGCCGTCGCCCTGCAACACGGTGATCACTCGCTGGTAACCGGCGAATGTCGAGAAACCGCCCGATTCGGTGATGTCGGCAATCGACAGACGCCAGCCGAAACCGTCCAGTCCTGCACCGGCATCGCGGGTGATTTCCTCGGTGCTGCCGCCGCCGTTTTTCCACGGCATGCGCGGGTAGCCTTCGGCGCGTAGAACCTTCACTTGATAATTCATTTATGAAAGCGCCCTTCCAGACGATGGCGGGAACCGGGGTGGATCAAACGCGCCGCCGTCACCGGTTGACGCCCCGACCACGTACGTCGACGAATCAGCAGGCACGGCTCGCCCTTTTCGATCTGCAGCAACTTGCACTCCGACGGCTCGGCAAGGATGGCTTCGACCACGTGCTCGCCCTCGGTCAGCGGCGCGACCTGGTTGAGATAGGCATAAGGCGTTTGCAGGGTGAAATCCTGCTTGAGGTATTCCGGCGCGACCAGTGCGTTGACGAAACGGTCTTCGATTTGCACCGGAATGCCGTTTTCGTAATGCACGATCAGCGAGTGGAAGACCTTCTGACCTTCGCGCATGTCCAGCGCCAGCGCGCGTTCGGAGCCGGCAGCTTCTTCTTCGAGGGTGATGACCTGGCAGGTATGGCGATGGCCGCGCGAGGCGATTTCATCGGCGATGTTGTGCACCTCGAACAGCGCGGACTGGCTCTTCGGCTCGGCGACAAACGTGCCCACGCCTTGCATGCGCACCAGCAGGCCGTCGGCGGTCATCTCGCGCAGGGCGCGGTTGATGGTCATGCGGCTGAAGCCGAGCTGGCTGACCAGTTCGCTTTCGGACGGCACGCGGTAGTGCGGCGGCCAGTTACCGCTGTCGATCTGCTGGGTGATCATCTGTTTGACGCGGGCGTACAAAGGCGCCGGACTGTCGCCCATGTTCGCGGCCAACGGAGAAACTGGAGGCGGAGTCGGCACGGTTGATCCCTGTTCATTGGATGAAAGTGACTAGCTTGCCGGAGTTTACCGGGCAGGCAAACGTCTGTATATGTATATACAAATAACACACGATGGGGTGCCGAACGATGTCCGCCTTCTTTGCCGAACGCGCACTGCTGCCTGAGGGATGGGCCAACAATGTACGTCTCGAGGTCAGCGCCGATGGCCTGTTGACCCGAATCCAGGCCGATTCCAGCGCAGACGGCGCCGAACGCCTGCGCGGGCCGTTGCTGCCGGGAATGCCCAACCTGCACTCTCACGCCTTCCAGCGCGCCATGGCTGGATTGGCCGAAGTGGCCGGCAACCCCAACGACAGTTTCTGGACCTGGCGCGATCTGATGTACCGCCTCGTCGGAAAAATCAGCCCGGATCAGCTCGGCATCATCGCCCGTCAGCTGTACATCGAAATGCTCAAGGCCGGTTACACCTCGGTCGCCGAATTTCACTACGTGCACCACGACAGCAACGGCCAGCCGTATGCCGATCCTGCCGAACTAGCACTGCGCATCAGTCAGGCCGCCAGCGAAAGCGGCATCGGTCTGACCCTGCTGCCAGTGCTCTACAGTCATTCCGGATTCGGCGGGCAGACGCCAAACGATGGCCAGCGTCGCTTTATCAACAGCACTGAAAACTATCTGAATCTGCAAGCGCGGTTGCAGCCATTACTGGCGCAGCAGAAGGCGCAATCGCTGGGGCTGTGTTTCCACTCGTTGCGTGCGGTGACGCCGCAGCAGATCAGCGAAGTGTTGGCGGCCAGTGACAAACAATGCCCGGTGCACATCCACATCGCCGAGCAGCAGAAAGAAGTCGACGATTGCCTGAGCTGGAGCGGTCGCCGTCCGTTGCAATGGCTCTACGAGAACGCTGAAGTCGATCAGCGCTGGTGTCTGGTCCACGCCACCCACGCCAACCCGGAAGAAGTCACGCTGATGGCCAACAGTCGCGCGATCGCCGGGCTGTGTCTGACCACTGAAGCGAATCTGGGCGACGGAATTTTCCCGGCGGTGGACTTTCTTGCCCAGGGCGGGCGCATGGGTATCGGTTCCGACAGCCATGTGTCGCTGAGCGTAGTGGAAGAGTTGCGCTGGCTGGAATATGGCCAGCGTCTGCGCGATCAGCGGCGTAATCGCTTGTATGGCGCGCAGCAGCCGATGGTCGGGCGCACCCTGTATGACGCGGCGCTGGACGGCGGTGCACAGGCACTGGGGCAGCCGATCGGCGCGCTGGAAGTGGGCAAGCGCGCGGACTGGATTGTCCTGGACGGTAGCGATCCGTATCTGGCGACGGCTGCGGGGGACGGGATTCTCAATCGCTGGTTGTTCGCCGGCGGCGATCGTCAGGTGCGCGATGTACTGGTCAATGGTCAGTGGGTGGTGCGCGATGGCCGGCATGCCGGCGAAGAGCACAGCGCCCGAGCCTTCACCCGGGTCCTGCGCGATCTCTTGGGTTGACCCAAAAACCAAACTGTGGGAGCGAGCCTGCTCGCGAACGCGGTGTATCAGTCAATATTCATGTCGACTGATACACCCTCTTCGCGAGCAGGCTC
>NZ_JASCPT010000054.1:0-37501 GCF_029959775.1 Pseudomonas sp. PS01270
GGGAAATATCCGGGGCAAAATCCTTGTCGCGCCTGAACTGCCACATGTCACCAATGACGACACCCTGGTGCACAATGCCGGGTTCGTCGCTGTACTCAATGTTCACGGTTGCACCCGGCCAGCACGTGCCGCTGAACCTGGGCGAAAGTCCGTCATCTTCAGGCTCGTTCAGGCCAGGGACCTGCGGCGGGATGGTGACTTTGAGGACAAACCAGTTTGGCGACTGATGACCGTCGAGAAATTGCTTTATGTGTACCTCACGCTCGAACGACGGTCCCCAGACCGTTGAAGCCTTGCTTGACCATTGCCCGCCGTTGACCGCAACTGGAGGCGCTTCGTGATCTCCGCTATTGGGCCTGTGCAGATACACCGTGGCGCCGTTGAAGCCTTTGCCGCTGAAGGTCGGTTGGTAGTCGTTGTTGAATTGCACGTCACTGACATCGGGGAGAATGTTTTTGACCTCAAAGGTCAGCGGGAGCGACTCGATCCAGCCGCCGGCGTTGTCTCTGATCTTCTGGACGGCGTTGATTTCATAGGTGCCAAGTTTCCAGCCCGTTACGGCGGTGCTCCAAGTGCCGTTGCGCTGTACTTGTGCGTTGGGAGGCGCGACCGGCATTGGGCCGGCTGGACTTTCGAGGATAGTGAACTCGATTTCGGTTCTGAGCTTCTCGTCGAAATGTCCGGTGCCGGAAAATGTGATCGTTTCATTGGCTTGCGTGTATGTGACGGTCGGCTTGCCCGTGCGTACCCGTATGCCGAAGGGTTGGCTGGTCAGCGATGTCACTCTCAAATAGGTATGCGTGCCGACAATCGAATGCGGACCAGGTGTCAGCGTGAAAGATGCAGACCATGCGCCTGTGGCGGCATCGGTTGGGATGCTGATTTGAGCTTGGGTGTTTTCCGAACGCACGGCAACAGCACTGGAGATCCCGGCGACGACAGTGCCTGTGAACGTCGATGTCATGTCCACCGTCTGCGTCAATCCAGGAGACGTTATTCGGGGGGGGTCAATGACATAAAAATTTCGTTGGACTGACGGCACAGATGTTGCGCCATCGTATCTTTGACTGGCGACTAGAGAATAATTTTCGCCGAACGCAAACGTATAAGTGCTGGTACCACCCCATGACCCATCAATTTCGATCTTTGCGTCGGCCAATACTTTGATCGATGTGCCTTTGATGTAAACATCCACTCTCGTCATCGCTTGGTGCAGACCGCCTGTACCCGCAAATTGCGGCGTTTGTGTATTTATAACCTGCGGCAACGGCGTGAGCGTTACAGGCTTGAGTACGGTCAGTGACGCTTTCCCCGCGTAGCGCCCCTGCGTATTTCCATACTCCTCACGGATGATGAAATCCTGTAAACCCTGGGGGACATTATCAAGGAGGGTGACAGTCCAATTTCCGTAGCCATTGGTAATGGTCGTTGTGCTCAGTACAGTGCCTGAATTGGGACGCTCAAGCGTGATTTTGCTGCCTTTACCGGCGAGGCCTGGAACCGTTGTAGTCACAGTACGATTGCTAGCAATGCGAGCAGCCTTTCTGACCAGCAAAGTCCGCGGTGTCCACCTTGACCATTGATCAACGTAATGCCATCTTCCATCAACTCTGACCTGCAGGTCACTCTCGGGAAGGTCTTCGACTCGAATACTGTGCCAGACGCCCCCCAACCATGCACTTTCAGTGATACGCCGGTAGTAATTATCGGCTCCTTGAAAATCCAGATGAACTTTGTGATAGCGGCCATCGTTTACCGGTATACGAAACTTGAAGTCCATCGTGGTATCTACTAACAGTGACCCGGAGCCGGCCTCATACTCCAAATCCGCGACCAAGATTCCCGGCTCTTCGGAAATCGGATCATCGGATTTTTGGGAAGAGCGATGGTCCTCAGGAAACGGGCGATCTTCTGGAGAATTGGAGCCTGGGTTCTCATGGTCGGACATGATTGAGCTTCCTTATACCGTCGGTACCTGGGTGCTTCATTGAAGAACCGTAAGCATGAAATGACACCTGTAAAATCTGACAGTCCCGATCAGCGGTAACTATTCCCACGCCGCAACATGCTGACGTCCTTCAGCCGTTAACACGCGGCTACATCAAGTTGCGCCGTTGCCTACACATCACTCAGAATCCGCCGGCTTGTGCGCTTTGAAGCTGCCCCGTAACGTGATCCGTGCCGCTGCCAATCAGTGGTCGGGTTTAGTCGCCCGGGGGTTTGTCATCAAGGTGTATAAGCGTCATCCAGTCGGGTAATCCCTATCCCCGCACTCGATGGTGGCTGTACGCAGGGCGCTTCGGCGCGCCGGTTTTTGGTGATACCCCCGGTCGACTAACCTGCGTCCAGCCGCCACCCTTTCGTTTAGTCGCGAGGGGTGAAGGCCCCAACCAAGGGTTATCACCATGATCAAACCAACGCCCAATCCCCCTGAAAGCGAAGACTCGACCTCCCTTTTCGCTTCCCCCGATTCCACCAGACTCCACGAGGCCGCTGAAAAAGCCCTCGATCACTACCTGAAAAAACCCGGCGCTGCGCCGTCGTGCAATTCCGTCGATCGCGGCATGCAGATGTTCATGGTTGCGCCCGACATCAACCCCGAAGCGATGGCCATTCAAACCTACGAAACCTTTTCTTCGGTCAGCATTCTGCTGCTCGACCTGGCGGACAGCCTCGAGGACAAGCCGCGACATCTGGCGATGGCGATCTATCAGTTGAGCGAGATGGGGTTATTGCTGGCGGAGAAGGCGCTGGATCAGGAGCGGGCGATCGCGGTGGCGTGACGTCAAGATCAAAAGATCGCAGCCTTCGGCAGCTCCTACATCTGGAATGCGTTCCCCTGTAGGAGCTGCCGAAGGCTGCGATCTTTTGTTGTTCAGGCAGAAGCCGGCAACGGCTGAAAACTGAAGTACTGCTTCAGCGCCAGCACCAGCTCGCCGAACTCCGCCGGTGCACGCCGCAGGATGAAACCGGCGTCGTAATGCATCGGCGTGGCGTCTTCATGGCACCACACGCAGCAGGCGCTGAAATCGATGACTTGCTGGCTGCCATCACGGGCGGGGATTTTGAGGCGTAACTGGAAATCTGCGCCGATCATCATCGGCAACTGGCTGATCAGCATCAGCCCGTCCGCAGACACGTTGCCGAGAAAGCCGACGGGTTTGTCGGTGATGCTATTGAACACTCTGAGGTAATACGGCAACTGGTGCCGTTCGATCCGGCGGTCGGTAAACATGATGTGCTGTACGCCATGCAGGGCTCCGCCAGGGAGCCGCACCTGTGCTTCGGAACGAGCCTGTAGGCAGGCCCGCTCTCCCCGCTTCCGGTGTGACGGTCGCGACAATCGCCGTCACTTTTACCACTGCCAGTCGCAGGCGTTGCGCCGCCATCGAGACAAGCCTCGCAAGCGGTTTCCTTGACTATAGCGGAGCTTGTACAGACGGCCAGATTTTGTACGACAGTACCGTCAGAAGCGTGTCGGCCGCACCACCGCAGCGGCGCTGCGTGTCGGGTAATGGCCCAGGCTCTGCAAGGTTTCCAGACGCGCGCGGGCGCGGTAGGCGTATTCGCTGTTGGGGTACGAAGCGATGATGAACTGGTAGGTCTGCACCGCGTCGATGTACAGCTTCTGCCGTTCCAGGCACTGGCCGCGCATCATCGACACTTCCGGCCACACGTACGGGCGGGCGCGGCTGGCACGTTCTACTTTGGACAGTTCAAGCATGACCTGCTCGCAATTGCCACGTTCATAGGCGCTGTAGGCGTTGTTCAAATGATGGTTCATCGACCAACGGGTGCAGCCCGTCGCGGCGAGGACGCTGAGGGCAAGGGCGGCAATGGGCAACAATCGCATGGGGGTTCTCCTGTCTTGTGCTCTGTATCGACCCCTGGTCGAAAATCTTCAGGCGCGTTTGTCCCGAAGTTGCCACGTTCAATAAAGAAAACGATAAGTAGTGCATTCGAACAATGACTACACCCTTCGAGCATAGTAGCCTCTGCCTGCGCTTGAACTCAGGAGTCTTTGCATGTCCGTCCGTCGTACCAAAATCGTCGCTACCCTTGGCCCGGCCAGTAACTCGCCGGAAGTTCTCGAACAGCTGATTCTGGCTGGTCTGGACGTTGCCCGTCTGAACTTCTCCCACGGCACCCCCGACGAGCACAAGGCTCGCGCGAAGCTGGTGCGTGACCTCGCTGCCAAGCACGGCCGCTTCGTCGCCCTGCTCGGCGACCTGCAAGGCCCGAAAATCCGTATCGCCAAATTCGCCAACAAGAAGATCGAGCTGAAGATCGGTGACAAGTTCACCTTCTCCACCAGCCATCCGTTGACCGAAGGCAACCAGCAAGTGGTCGGCATCGACTACCCGGATCTGGTCAAGGACTGCGGCGTGGGCGACGAGCTGCTGCTCGACGACGGCCGCGTGGTGATGCGCGTTGAAACCGCCACTGCCACCGAGTTGCATTGCGTGGTGACCATCGGCGGCCCGCTGTCCGACCACAAAGGCATCAACCGTCGCGGTGGTGGTCTGACTGCCCCGGCCCTGACTGAAAAAGACAAGGCCGACATCAAGCTCGCCGCCGAAATGGAAGTCGACTACCTCGCAGTGTCCTTCCCGCGTGACGCCGCCGACATGGAATACGCCCGTCAACTGCGTGACGAGGCCGGCGGCACAGCCTGGCTGGTGGCGAAGATCGAACGCGCCGAAGCCGTGGCCGACGACGAAACCCTCGATGGCCTGATCAAGGCTTCCGACGCAGTGATGGTTGCCCGTGGCGACCTCGGCGTGGAAATCGGCGACGCCGAGCTGGTGGGCATTCAGAAGAAAATCATCCTGCACGCACGTCGCCACAACAAAGCGGTGATCGTCGCGACGCAGATGATGGAGTCGATGATCCAGAACCCGATGCCGACCCGCGCCGAAGTGTCCGACGTGGCCAACGCCGTGCTCGACTATACCGACGCTGTGATGCTCTCGGCAGAATCCGCCGCTGGTCTCTACCCGCTGGAAGCCGTGCAGGCGATGGCGCGCATCTGCGTCGGCGCCGAGAAACACCCGACCGGCAAGACCTCCAGCCACCGCATCGGCAAGGAATTCAGCCGCTGCGACGAAAGCATCGCGCTGGCGACCATGTACACCGCCAACCACTTCCCGGGCGTCAAAGCGATCATCGCGTTGACTGAAAGCGGCTTCACCCCGCTGATCATGTCGCGTATCCGCTCCTCGGTGCCGATCTACGCGTTCACCCCGCACCGCGAAGCCCAGGCCCGCGCAGCAATGTTCCGTGGCGTCTACACCATCCCGTTCGACCCGGCCTCGCTGGAACCGCACGAAGTCAGCCAGAAAGCCATCGACGAGCTGACCAAGCGCGGCGTTGTGGAAAAAGGCGACTGGGTCATCCTGACCAAGGGCGACAGCTACCACACCACTGGCGGCACCAACGGCATGAAGATCCTGCATGTCGGTGATCCGCAGGTCTGAGTGACCGGCCGCTGAAACACGAAAGCCCCGCCATGTGAATGGCGGGGCTTTTTGTTGTCTGCATGTCGCTGAAAACCAGTTTTCACAGAACGTCAACTGTCAGTTCTGTCAGTTGTTGCAAGAGCCATTTTTGACTAGCGTGCTACTTCACCACCCAACCACTCAAGACTGGGCACGACTCGTGATCAAGGAGGATTGAAGATGGACGTTGCGGCAAACATCTCGCCAGGTAAATTCGACCCAACGTTTGGCAATCAGGGCGTTGCCACTCCGAAAAAACCTCCCGATTTTTCAGGAGACCTTGTCCTGCGGGGGGTGATGGTCGACAAATCAGGGCGCACCTATATCGCGGGAAGCGTAGGCCAATCGAACGGTGATGCCTACTACTTGATCAGACTGGATAGCAATGGCGTACACGACACTCAATTTGGCCAGAGTGGCTACGTAACCGGTCAATTTGAGGACGGAGAAGGATCGCATTCCTTCGCTAACGAAATAGTGGAACAGGCCGACGGCAAACTGCTGCTCATCGGCAGTTTCTTTCAGGCTAACCTCAAGCGTGCCATAGGAGTCGTGCGTCTCGACGTCGCTGGCAACCTTGATCCGGCATTCAACAAAACCGGCAAAGTCGCTGTTTACCTCTCGGATGACGACACGGCAGATCAGAAGCACCAGCAACTACCCAACGCAGCGAACTCAAAAACCGGTAGCCAGCGGTCGACCGTTCTGCCTGACGGCAAGATCGTATTGCATACCACCGTAGATCGGGATGGAAACAAAGTAGCGACAGCCGTCATTCGACTCTTGCCTGACGGCACACGGGATATTGAATTTAACGAGGGAGAAATCGCCTATGTTCTCCACCCGAATTTCACTCACACGGAGCTATACGATCTATTGGCAAAACAGGATGGGACCTACGTGCTCGCGGGCTGTGTACGTGGCAATAATCCTTACCGGGCAGTACTCAACCGCTTGACTGCTACCGGGAAAATTGATGACTCGTTCGCCGTTGATGGCTTTGAAGTGATGGATCCATTAGAAAACTCGCTGAGCGTCAATGTCTTGAAAGTTATCGGGCAGACGAATAAGCGGCTGTTATCCGTTGGGTATACCGAGCCTGCACACCATGGCGTATTGATCAGCCGGGAATCCGACGGCAAACCCAACATCCAGTTCAACGCAGGCAAACCACTTCTGAGCAGACTGCAAGGCATTGACACCTTATGGCTTGACGCGTCCATCCAGAGCAGCGGACACATACTTGTTGCCGGGCTGAGTCAAGTGTCCTCTGGTTTTAACCATGTTATTGCCAGATTCACCGATGACGGCGAATTGGACACGGATTTTGCGGATGGCAAAGGCTGGCGAGTGTTCGACCTGGAGAGGGGGATCTGGACTGGGGTTGCAATCGGTGAAGGTAAAATGACGTTCCTCGGCCAAAGGCAAGTCGACGGGCAACGGGTTCAATGCGTCGGCCGTGGATTGATCGAGTGACCTTGCGACGAGTTTACCGGCTGCCCCTGATTGAGAGTTTTATGGTCTGGTCAACCCCTTTCGCGAGCAGGCTCGCTACCAACTTTGAAATGCGTTCCCCCGTGGGAGCGAGCCTGCTCGCGAAGGCGTCTTGACCGTCACCGAAAAAACCTGCTCAACGCCGCCACAGCCTCCGGCGAACGCAGGCGCTGGGTGAACAACGCACCCTCCTCCTCGATCACCTTGCGCAGCAGATCCCGATCCGGCGCTCGCATCAATTGCTTGCTGATGCGCACCGCTTCGGCCGGCAATTCATCAAACCGCAGCGCCACTTCTCGCGCCTTGCTCAACGCCGCTTCACCGCTGTCCAGCGCTTCGGTGGCGATCCCCCACTGCGCAGCCTGTTCGCCGTTGAAGCCTTCCCCAAGCAGCAATAACTCAGCCGCTTTCGCCTGCCCAAGCAAACGCGGCAGGATCAGGCTGGAACCGAATTCGGGACACAATCCGAGGTTGACGAACGGCATGCGCAGCCGGGCGTCGCGGCTGACATAGACCAGATCGCAGTGCAGCAACATCGTCGTTCCGATGCCTACCGCTGCACCGGCGACGGCGGCGATCACTGGTTTGCGGCATTCGAGCAGGTTAAGCATGAAGTGGAACACCGGGCTGTCGAGGTCGCTCGGCGGTTGCTCGATAAAGTCGGCGATGTCGTTGCCGGCGGTGAAGCACTCGGCACTGCCAGTGATCAGCACGGCGTTGATTGCCGGGTCACCGTCGGCCTGTTTCAGTGCTTCGGCGAGGCGGCTGTACATGGCGCGGGTCAGGGCGTTTTTCTTGCACGGGCGGTTGAGGCGCAGGGTCAGTAAACCGCGTTCGCGTTCCAGCAGGATGGCTTCGGTCATGGCGTGTCTCGCGTCTGAAAATCAGCGCTCAACCACGGCTCACAAACACGTCGGCCAGCAGTTGATTGCGCGGCAATCCGGCCAGGTACAGACGCTTGGCGAAAGCGTCGACACTGGCCGTCGAGCCGCAGACTAAGGCCAGGGTCTGCCGGGAAACAAGGCGCAGTTGCGCCAAAGCGGCGGCCGACTCGGCCGCGGTCCACAGCTCGACACTGAGGTTTTCCCGCTGCGCAGCCAGTGCAGAAAGGGGTTTGGCCAGATAGTGCTCGCGTTCGTCATGGGCCAGGTGAATGACGCGGATGGCGCCTTGGTGATCCTGACGCAAGGCTTCGCGCAGCACACCGAACAACGGACCTAAACCGGTACCGGCGGCCAGCAGCCACAGCGGGCGCGCATGCCAGTCCGGGTCATAGTGCAAAGCGCCACCGCGCAGCTCGCCGAGGCGGATCGAGTCGCCGATCTGCAGCTTGCGGGCGGCATCGATGAATTCGCCGGGCTGGCGGCAGTCGAGGTGAAACTCGAGGAAGCGGTCTTCTTGCGGCAGGCTCGCCAGCGAGTACGGGCGGGCGATGTGGCCGATCCACAGCACCAGATGCTGGCCGGCGTTGTAGCGCAGTGGCCGCTGCGGGGTCAGGCGCAGGCGCAGAACGCTGTCGCTGAGCCAGTCCAGCGCTTCGACCAAGGCCGGCAGACCGTCAGTAATCGGGTCGAAGGTATGCACCTGCAAGTCTTCGACCACTTGGCATTGGCAGGCCAGGCGCCAACCGTCCTGACGTTGCTCGGCACTCAAGGCATCCGGACGGTTGTCGCTGGGCACACCTCGGATGCATTGCACCAGACAGGCATGGCAACTGCCGGCGCGACAGCTGTAGGGCACGGCAACGCCGTTCTGATTGAGACTGTCGAGCAGATTGCTGCCCGGCTCAACCGTCCACTGCCGGTCACCGACGCGCAATTCAGGCATCGACGTTCTCCCACGCGGCGGCACAACGATTGCGCCCGTCACGCTTGGCCCGGTACAGCGCCTGATCGGCACGCTGCAACGCCTCATCCAGATCATCGCCAACGGACAGCAGGGTCATGCCCGCCGACAGGCTCAGGTTGCGCACTTGCAGGCCCATCAATTCCACCTCGCTGAAGGCGATGCGCAAACGCTCGCAACACGCGGTCAGGCGTTCGGCATCACAGTCGGGCACCAGCACCACGAATTCTTCGCCACCATAGCGCGCCAGCACGTCACCGTCGCGCAGGCAGGCTTGCGCCACACCGGCAAACGCCTGCAACACCTGATCGCCGGCGGCGTGGCCGTGCAGATCGTTGATGCGTTTGAAGTGGTCCAGATCGATCAGCGCCAGCCCGTGCATCACGTCGCTGTCCAACGCGTTCAGCTCGCGCGAGGCGATGCGCAGGAAATGCCGGCGATTGAACAGCCCGGTCAGTTCGTCGGTGGCGACCAGGTCTTCAAGCTGGCGCATCATCCCGCGCAGGGTGTCCTGATGCGCCTGCAAGGCAAACCGGCGCTGACGCTGACGTTGCCGCGAGACCTGGACAAAGCGTGCGTAAAGCACCAGCCACGCCAAAACCATCGCCAGAATGCACACTTGCAAGGCCGCGAGCGCAGGCTCGGCCAAGCGGAAGTGGTAAGCGTCCCACAGGGTAATCGCGGAGAAACTGAAGAACACCAGCAGCGCGCAGCGGATGAACACCCGTCGGGTGAGATGGAACAGGCCGAACAGCAGGATCAGCACATAGAACACCAGAAACGCGCCGCGTGCCTCGTCGACATGGGCGATCAGCCACGTCTGCCAGCCCAGCCCCATCAGCACTTGCGCTTCGGTCAGGCTGGGGTCGGCGAAGCGCTGGTTGCGCCCGCTCCAGAACATGGCGAAAAGGCTCGCCTGACTGATGACCACCAGAGCGCTGCCGATAGCCACTCCACTGAGCGATTGCTGATAATGCCCGGTGAAAAACGCCAGCCACAGCAGCAGCAAAGCCAATCCGTAGGTGGCCGCAGCGAGGGCGAAGCGTTTGAGCAAAAGGCGTTGAATGGCGTTATGGGTCAATCGTTGACTCACCGTGCGATAGGAGGCTGACCGAGTGTCCTACTCTACAGACCGGATGCCACTTTAGAGGGCCGGTCGCTAAATGACCACCGATTTTCGGGCTCGAAAATTGACGTCAAATGCATGACCTGAATGAGCTGCATTGATGCCCGCACCAGGTCCCTGTGGTGAGGGGATTTCTCTTCGATGGGCTGCGAAGTGGCCCCCTGCAACCTGTCAATCACACTGAGCTCACAGGTTTTACGACTGCTGCGCAGCCGAGCGGGGATAAATCCCCTCGCCACAGGGTCATCCGACCAAAAGCCAATGTGCCCCCACCACCGAGGCGCGGTATACTGCCGCGCCTTTTTAGCGTCGCGCCACAAAGGGACAGCCATAAGCCGCAAGCCTCAAGCGGCAAGCTCAAGCTGTCCGCGTAATGCTTTAACTTGCCGCTCGAAGCTAGAAGCCTGTAGCTTCCCCACCGTTTTCAGAGGAGCGCGACTCATGACCGTGATCAAGCAAGATGACCTGATTCAGAGCGTTGCCGACGCCCTGCAGTTCATTTCCTATTACCACCCCGTGGATTTCATCCAGGCGATGCACGAAGCCTACCTGCGCGAAGAGTCGCCAGCGGCCCGTGATTCGATGGCGCAGATCCTGATCAACTCGCGCATGTGCGCCACCGGCCATCGCCCGATCTGCCAGGACACCGGTATCGTCACCGTGTTCGTCCGTGTCGGCATGGACGTGCGCTGGGATGGCGCCACCATGGGCCTGGACGACATGATCAACGAAGGCGTGCGTCGCGCTTACAACCTGCCGGAAAACGTCCTGCGGGCATCGATCCTTGCCGACCCTGCAGGCGCTCGCAAGAACACCAAGGACAACACCCCGGCCGTAATTCACTACTCCATCGTCCCGGGTAACACCGTGGAAGTGGACGTGGCGGCCAAGGGCGGCGGTTCCGAGAACAAGTCGAAAATGGCCATGCTCAACCCGTCCGACTCGATCGTCGACTGGGTATTGAAGACCGTGCCGACCATGGGCGCCGGCTGGTGCCCACCGGGCATGCTGGGTATCGGCATCGGCGGCACCGCCGAGAAGGCCGCAGTGATGGCCAAGGAAGTGTTGATGGAATCCATCGACATTCACGAGCTGAAGGCCCGTGGTCCGCAGAACCGCATCGAAGAAATGCGTCTGGAACTGTTCGAGAAGGTCAACCAGTTGGGCATCGGCGCCCAGGGCCTCGGTGGCCTGACCACTGTGCTCGACGTGAAGATCATGGATTACCCGACCCACGCCGCATCCCTTCCCGTGTGCATGATCCCCAACTGCGCCGCCACTCGTCACGCGCACTTCGTGCTCGACGGTTCCGGCCCGGCCTCGCTGGAAGCGCCACCGCTGGACGCCTACCCGGAAATCGTCTGGGAAGCCGGCCCGTCGGCCCGTCGCGTCAACCTCGACACCCTGACCCCGGAAGAGGTGCAGAGCTGGAAGCCGGGCGAAACCGTGCTGCTCAACGGCAAGATGCTCACCGGTCGCGACGCCGCGCACAAGCGCATGGTCGAGATGCTCAACAAGGGCGAAACCCTGCCGGTGGATCTGAAAGGTCGCTTCATTTATTACGTCGGCCCGGTTGATCCGGTCGGTGACGAAGTGGTTGGCCCGGCCGGCCCGACCACCGCAACGCGGATGGACAAGTTCACCCGCCAGATCCTCGAGCAGACCGGCCTGCTGGGCATGATCGGCAAATCCGAGCGCGGCCCGACCGCGATCGAAGCGATCAAGGACAACAAGGCCGTGTACCTGATGGCTGTCGGCGGCGCCGCTTACCTGGTTGCGCAAGCGATCAAGAAGTCCAAGGTGCTGGCATTTGCCGAGCTGGGCATGGAAGCGATCTACGAGTTCGAGGTCAAGGACATGCCGGTCACCGTAGCGGTGGACAGCAAAGGTGAGTCGGTACACATCACTGGCCCGGCGATCTGGCAACAGAAGATCAGCGAAAGCCTGGCGGTAGAAGTGCAGTAAGCCTCTGGCGTCATGAAGACGGCCGGCGCATCCGCAAAGATGCCCCGGCCGTATTTGCTTGTTCAAACCAATCGCGATAACAGAATGTCCCAAGCACAGAAAATGATCTTGCGCACCTGTCAGATCTGACAGGTCCATCTCTGGCCCACTCCTGTTAGCGTCTATCCATACGCCCTATGTAGCGCGAATGGACTCGACCATGGCCGATCAAGACCTCAGCATCACAGCTCCCTCCATCGCCAAGAGCTCATCGATCGCCACCATCGGCAAGAGCTGGAGCGCCGTCGGTCCCACCGCCTCGGCTGGATGCGAATTGCCGATTCCGCTATCGAGCGGTCGTGGTTACGATCCGCAAATATCCCTGTCAATCAACAGCCAGAGCGGTAACAGCCCGTTTGGCCTCGGTTGCAACCTGGGCCTGAGCCAGATCAGCCGCCGCACCAATAAAGGTGTTCCACGTTATACCGAGCACGATGAAATCATCGGGCATGACGGCGAGGTATGGATGCCGGAGCTCGATGATGCCGGAAACCTGAAGTCGCGCACGGAACACAGCTACAGGGATCGCCCCATTCCTGAGCACAACGTCGTGATCTACCGGGCGCGGATCGAAAGTGATTTTTCCCTGCGCGAATGCTGGCATCCGGCTGACGGTGGAGCCCCTTTCTGGCTGATCCACGGCGCCGACGGTACGTTGCATGTCTACGGCAAAACCAGCGCCTCACGCCGTGCCGACCCCGACGACGAATCGCGCATCAGTAGCTGGCTGCTGTGTGAAAGCATGAACGCCCATGGCGAACACATCTGCTACGAGTACAAGGCCGACGATCAGCCTGACGAGCCAGACCCGATTCACGACTACCGCGCCCAGCGCTATCTGCGCCGGGTGTGTTACGGCAATGCCACGGCGAGCGATCGCCTTTACAGCTGGGACACTGACCGGCCGACGGATCTGCCATGGCATTTTCAACTGGTGTTCGATTACGGCGAACGCAGCAGTTCGCTGACGGAGACCCCGAGCTACGAAGAAGTGAACCGCTGGCGGCTGCGACCGGATCCGTTTTCCACCTATGGCCAGGGTTTTGAGCTGAGCACCCGCAGGCTCTGCCAGCAAGTGTTGATGTTTCATCACTTCCCCGGGGGCCTGGCGACAGAGGCAAAACTTGCACGTCGCCTGCTGCTGGAATATCGACCGATCCAGAACCCTGCGCAGTGGGCCTACAGCCAGATCAGCGCGGCGCACTATCAGGCCTTCGATGCGCAAGGCAATGTCGAGCACTCACCGCCGCTAGAGTTCGAATACTCGCCCTTCGAGATCAATCAGACACCCGCACGCCTGTTGGAAAACGAGACTCAACCGGGCATCGAAGACGGCGGGTTCTATCAATGCGTCGATCTGTATGGCGAGGGCGTGCCGGGCTTTCTCTGCCGCTATAACAACGCCTGGTATTACCGTGAACCGCTGCGCGCGGCGCCTGGTACCGAACTGATCGGTTACGGCCCATGGGCTCTGCTGGACAAGATCCCGGTGGCAGATCGCAACCGCGCCGTGGCGCAACTGCTTGATCTGACCGGCGACGGCCGCCTGGACCTGATCATCGCCCGGTTGGGTTACTGCGGGTTTCATGCGCTGAATGCGCAGCGGCAATTCGAACTGTTCAGCGCGTTCGACAAGTTTCCCCGGGAACACCAGGATCTGACTTTGACCATGGGGGATTTCAGCGGCGACGGGCTGATGTCAGCGGCCAGCATCAGCCCCGACCGCGTGCGCCTCTATGCCAGCCTGCGCGAAAAAGGCTTCGCCGCCGCACAGGAAATACCCCATGAATACGCAGACGACCGTCTGCCGGTGTTCAGCAACTCGCGGACCGAACTGGTGCTTCTGGGCAACCTGCTCGGCAGCGACATGCCCGAGCTGTGCCGCATCCGCCATGACGAGGTCCGCTGCTGGCCGAATCTTGGTCATGGCAAATTCGGAAAAGGTCGCAAGATCAGCGCCCTGCCCTTCACCCATGAAGAATTCGACGCCTCGCGAGTACGTCTGGCCGATCTCGATGGCTCCGGCGCGCCCGCGCTGATCTATCTGCGATCCGAAGGGTTCGACATTTACCTGAACCGGGGCGGCAACGGCCTGGAGCAGATTCCCGTCAGCGTGCCGTGGCCCGAAGACGTGCGCTATGACCGTTTGTGCCAGGTCAGTTTCGCCGACCTGCAAGGCCTCGGTTGCGCCAGCCTGATTCTGACGGTGCCGCATATCCAGCCGCGGCATTGGCGTTACGATTTTGTTGCAGCCAAGCCCTACCTGCTGGTCAACAGTAACAACAACATGGGCTGTTCCAGCAGCGTGACTTATCGCAGCTCGGCTCAGGAATGGCTGGATGAAAAGGAGCGGCTGCTGGCACTTGAGCGTGCACCGGTATGTCACCTGCCATTTCCGCTGGCCGTGGTGAAAAAACAGGAGCAGCACGACGAGATCACCGGCAACCGGTTGACCCAGTCGTTCACTTGGCGCGAAGGGTTCTACGACGGCAGGGAGAGGGAATTTCGCGGGTTCGGCTACTTGCAGCAACTTGACTGCGAGGTTGGAACCGATCCTTCAGAGCCTGGCTTCAGCGAGCCGGTGCAAACATGCACCTGGTTTCACAACGGTCAGGAAATCAATCGCTCCCGCGACGATTATTTCAGCGCGGATGTGGACGCCTGCCCGTTGGGCGAAACCCTGTTCAGTCGTTACCACCCCAAAGGTGAAATCGATGAGCCCGTCACCCCGGAGGGCTCCGACAGTCGCTATCGGATTGCGCAGGCACTGGTTGGCTCGGTCGCTCGAACAGAAATTTTTCCCTACCGCGCCGATGCGCAGGCGCCCGGTGCAGCCGCACTGTACTCGGTAGAAGAGAAGCGCTATCTGGTTCGCGAGGTGCGGCCGCAGGGGCCATATGCCGCAGCCGTTCTGCTGCCCCTTCAGGTCGAAGCCATCAGCTATCAGTACGACGGTTTTATCAACGACCCGCTGTGCCGCCACGATGTCACCCTGCGCTGGAACGCTTATGGCGCCGCGACCCACGCACTTACGGTGAGCTATGCGCGCAGGTTGACCGCCCAGAGCCCGCCCCCCTTCACCGAAGACCATCTGAATCAATGGTGGTCCGACGCTCACGACGAGGCGCAGCAATACTTTTACATCAGTGAAACCCGTGCACGTCTGATCAATCTGCCAGAGCCACAGCAATGGCGATTGGGCTTGCCGTATCTGGAACGGGGCGATGCGCTGAAATTGGCCAAAGGTACGCTCCCCGGCGAGTTGAACCCGGCACGGGTGTCTTTCGAATCACTGAGAGAGCTGCAGGATACGCAAGAATGGGCCATGGAAAGGGTACTGACTTCGCAATCCATACAGCGCTATGTGGACGTAGAAGGTACTGAACTGGATGACGGCGTCGCCGGATTCGAAGCGCTGTCGCACTCTCTGGAGCTTGCCCTGCTGGATAAAACCGCGCTGGACGCTTACAGCATTGTGCCGGACCTGAATATCCGCGAGGCCCTCGCGGCAATTGGTTACTCACCCATGCAACTGCTGTTCGAAGCACCGCCCAGCGAGGAACCAAACCTCTGGTCGTCGCGGTTCAATCTGGCCCGGTACGGCGACTTGCAAGCGTTCTACAACGTGCTCGATTTCAATGAAACGCCAAGCCATGGCGTGACCAAAGCCGAATACGATCAACACTATCTGACGGTCATGCGCATGGAATTGCCCGACGGTTGTGCCGTTCAGGTCGCGGAGTTCGATTATCACGCCCTGAAACCCAAGCGAATCACCGACGCCAATGACAACACTGAAGAAGTCATCTACGAGCCTTCCGGTCAGCCACTGATCATCAGCTTTCACGGTACCGAGAACGGCAAACCTGCCGGATTCGACAAGCTGACCGATGACTGGACCTTGCCGGATCCCAGTCCGGAATACGCCATTGAGTTTCCGGAAGATACCGTAGGACACGCAGCGAGCACTCTGCACAAAAACCTTTTCAGCTGGATGGGCCTGATACCCGCCTCCACACTTCAAAGCCGCTCGATCGAGCAAGGTGACCTGTTGCCCGGCGGGCATATCCGTGCCAGCGCACGTCGCCGGCTTGCGCGAAATCCCGGTCTGACGACTGAAGACCGGCAATTGCTCATGGCCATCGAACTGGCTTACCGAGAACCGGTTCACACCGTAGTGCTCAGCGCCGACCGCTATCCGTACGACGCCATAAAGGCGCAGATCCAGATCGTCAAAACCTGCGTCGACGGCTTTGGTCGAGTACTGCAAACCCAGCAGAAGGTCGATCCGGGGTTGGCTTATGTGGTGGGTGAGGATGGTGAGTTGCTCATCGAAGAAGGTGAGCAACCGACGCAGACACGCTGGCGCATCAGTGAACGCGTCGAATACAACAACAAAGGTCTGCCGCAGCGCCAATACCGGCCGTTTTTCGCCAACACCCACCGCTACGTCAATGATCAATCGCTGCGCCAACTCGGGTTGTTCGATCAGCTGTTCTATGACGCAACGGGGCGTCCGATCAAGCTGATCAACGCCAAGGGCGACTTTTCCCGCGAGACTTATCATCCCTGGTATCACGCCAGTGAGGACTTCAACGACACCGCTGAAGAGGTGATGTTTACGCGCGGGTCAGGCTCATGACCGCCTCCGCGCATTGGCGCACGCCTTCGCTGACAGCCAGCGACGGACGTGGCCTGCCAGTCCGTCAGGTCGCTTATTTGCGTACCGTGGCGGGTGACACGCCGAAAGCTCTCGTGACCCGCCAGCGCCACGATGTCGCCGGGCGCCTGGTCGCGCAACAGGATCCGCGCCTGCCGACAGCAAACACAACCAGCGTGTTTGCGCTGAACGATATCGCCGTGTTTACCAACAGCCAGGATAGCGGCTGGCGCCTGCTGCTGCCGGGCAGGGCCGGGGAGCCCGGACACCGTTGGGATGAGCGCGGGCACGTCTGGCAGTCGACCTTTGACGAGCAATTGCGCGTGGTGCAGCTCGAAGTTTCGGGAAACGGCGAAAATCAGTTCGATACCTTCACGTACGCCCCAGGCTCTGCGGGAGCGGGCTCCAACCTGCGCGGCCGGTTGATCCGGCAGACAGATCCGTCAGGTTCGCTGGACATCACCGGCTATGCCCTCACCGGACAGGCACTGGTGGAAAAGCGCACTTTTCACGATAACGAAGCGTTCACCAGCCATCAGGTGTTCAGTCCGCTTGGCGCCGTACTTGAACAGACCGATGCCGGCGGCCATCGTAGAGCATCGCGCTACGGTCTCGCCGGGCAACTCAGGCAAATGGAACTGCAAGTCGAGACGAAAGTCACGCAGGTCTTGCTGGATGCGCAGTACAACGCCAACAATCAGCTCACCTCGCAACTGGCCGGTAACGGCGTCCTGAGTCAGTGGACGTATGATCCGGCCGATGGACGCCTGCATACGCGCACCAGTCAGAAAACCGCTCACTCCAGATTGCAGGATCTGCAATATTTATACGATCGCGTCGGCAATATCATCCGCATCGAAGACCACGCCTTCGAGCCCGTCTGGTTCGCCAATCAACGGGTCGACGGCCACCGCGAATTCAGCTACGACTCCCTGTACCGGTTGGTCCGCGCGACCGGTCATGACGACGCGCTGCCCCCGGACATTCCCGGCCTGCCGCGACCGCCCGACGAGAAAAACCGCCTCAACTACACCCAGACGTATAGCTACGACGATGGCGGCAACCTGATCGAACTGCGTCATCAGCGCGACGGCGCCAGCCGCACCCGGCGCATGTGCATCGACGATCAAAGCAATCGCGGGGTGCGCTGGGAAACGGGCGACGAGCCGCCGGACTTCGGTACCTGCTTCGACCCGCACGGCAATCAACGCAAGCTGCGCCACGGTCCGTCATTGCAATGGAGCAGGCGTGATGAGCTGGAGCGCGTGGATCTGGTTATCCGTCAGGACGGCGATAACGATGCCGAGTATTACCAGTACAGCGCCGGCCAGCGGGTCCTCAAATGTCATGAATGGTTTACCGACAAGGTCCGCCACTTCCACCAGGTGCGCTACCTGCCGGGGCTGGAAATCCGCAGCAAGGACAACGGCGAGGAGCTGCACATCATCAGCCACGGTAACGCGCGCTGCCTGCATTGGGCGCAACGTTCAGTGCCGATAGACGACCAGATGCGTTACACCCTCGAAGACCACCTCGGCTCTTGCGTGATGGAGCTCAATGAAGACGCTGTGGTCACCAGCGCAGAAGGCTATTACCCGTTCGGCGAAACCGCGTGGATGGCGCCGGAATCGGAAATCGAATACCGCTTCATCCGATATTCCGGTAAGGAAATGGATTTCAGCGGTTTGTACTACTACGGCGCCCGCTATTACGCGCCGTGGTTGCAGCGTTGGGTCAGTGCGGACCCGGCGGGGGATGTGGATGGGTTGAATCTGTATGGTTTTGTCGGTAACAACCCGATTCTGTTCATCGATAACGACGGTAACAAAAAAGACTTACCGTCTGACGTCAGGCAGGACATCGCGACCTACGCAAAAGTCCTGGATAACCTGGGCAATGAGCTGCAAACGTACAATCGGCAATTGAACGGACTGTTCAGCGCTACGGACATTTCCAAACGCATGGCCATAAACACAGGCTTCAACATTGGCAAGGGAGTTGCCACCACGACAGCAGGGAAAGGCGGCGAAGCACTTGGGACGCTGATATTGCCCGGAGTCGGGACATTTATCGGAGGGATCGTCGCCTCAAAAATCTCCGGCGCGGCAATCGACAAACTCGGCGAAATTACAACTGTTTCCACTCCCGTCCTGCCCAATGCCAAAAAACTGAATCCCGAGAGCATTCACAGCAACGCCACAACAGGCATTTTAACCCCTCTGAGATACGCAAAAAAAATAGCCAGATCATATGATCCTCGGACTTCCGAGGGAGCAAACAAGCTGATCGAAACAGTGGCCGAGAAAACGCTCAGCAAGTTTGCGCAGATACCCGCTGCAAGTGACATGATGGCCATTGCTTACTCTGGAAAGGACACAGCCACAGCGCTGGCTGGTTTAAGGGATATCGAAATTGATGACCTCGAGGCAGCGTTGGGTTTGATTATCGACCTGCTTGAACAGGACCAAAGCGACATCAATGCGGCTTTCAGCGAAATCGGAGTCAACGAATTTTATGACCAAGGTCTGGTGGGCTCATTCGGTTATGCGCTGGATCTTGCAACAGGTAGCGTCGGAACCCAGAACTCCAGCTCAATCAGCCGGGATCGGATCAAGAAAGAAATTTCCTTGCGCATGGCCGAAGCAAGGCGCGGTATCGAGTTGATTGGCAGATATCGCCAATACAACGGTCAAAAGACGGCGTAAACAAGTTCGCCTGCCTTCAGGCAGTTTTACCGTGGTTCTGCGCCTGGATAAATCATGAGCACCTGGCCCTTGAATAGATCAACGCATATCCATACGCCAAGCGTGCAGGTCAAGGATCCCCGGGCTTTGGTCGTCAGGCATATTGCCTATCTGTGTGCAACGACGCATGGAGAAATCAAGCCCCTGATCACCTGCCAGACTCACAACCCTGCCGGGCGCCTGCTAGAAAAACGGGATCCGCGCTTATCTGCACCCAACCTCACTACTCACTACTCGCTCAACGGCATCGTGTTGAAAATCGACAGCGTCGATGCCGGCTGGCGTTTGGTACTGCCGGGACTGGCCGGTGAGCCTCGGCAACGTTGGGACGAGCGCGGCCATGCCTGGCGATCGACCTTTGACGACCAGCTGCGTGTCGTCAGACTCCAGGTCACCAGAAAGGATGAGGAGGAAGAGGAAGAGGTCGAAACTTTCCTCTACGCCGGTGGCGCCGACACCACCAACCACAACCTGCGCGGACGGTTGATCAAGCAAACCGATGCGTCTGGTGTTCTGGCGATATCCAGCTATTCCCTCGCCGGCCAGCCGATGCAGGAAACCCGAACTTTCCAGGACACACAGGCTTTCACCAGCCATCAGGTGTTCAGCCCGCTGGGCACGGTGCTGGAGCAAACCGATGCCGGCGGCCATCGCAGAGCATCGCGCTACGGTCTCGCCGGGCAACTCAGGCAAATGGAACTGCAAGTCGAGACGAAAGTCACGCAGGTCTTGCTGGATGCGCGGTACAACGCCAACAATCAGATCACCTCGCAACTGGCCGGTAACGGTGTCCTGAGTCAGTGGACGTATGACCCGGCCGATGGACGCCTGCATACGCGCACCAGTAAGAAAACCGCTCACTCCAGATTGCAGGATCTGCAATATTTCTACGATCGCGTCGGCAATATCATCCGCATCGAAGACCACGCCTTCGAGCCAACCTGGTTCGCCAATCAACGGGTCGACGGCCACCGTGAATTCGACTACGACTCCCTGTACCGCCTGATCCGCGCGACCGGTCATGACGACGCCCTGCCCCCGGACATTCCTGGCCTGCCGCGACCGCCCGACGAGCGAAACCGCCTCAATTACACCCAGACGTATAGCTACGACGACGGCGGCAATCTGACCGAATTGCGTCATCAGCGCGACGGCAACAGTCGTACCCGCACGATGTACATCGACCAGAAAAGCAATCGCGGGGTGCGCTGGGAAACGGGCGACGAGCCGCCGGACTTCGATATGTGGTTCGACCCCCATGGCAATCAACGCAAGCTGCGCCACGGTCCGTCATTGCAATGGAGCAGGCGTGATGAGCTGGAGCGCGTGGATCTGGTTATCCGTCAGGACGGCGATAACGATGCCGAGTATTACCAGTACAGCGCCGGCCAGCGGGTCCTCAAATGTCATGAATGGTTCACCGACAAGGTCCGCCACTTCCACCAGGTGCGCTACCTGCCGGGGCTGGAAATTCGCAGCAAGGACAACGGCGAGGAGCTGCACATCATCAGCCTCGGTAACGCGCGCTGCCTGCATTGGGCGCAACGTTCAGCGCCGATGGACGACCAGATGCGTTACACCCTCGAAGACCACCTCGGCTCTTGCGTGATGGAGCTCAATCAAGACGCTGTGGTCACCAGCGCAGAAGGCTATTACCCGTTCGGCGAAACCGCGTGGATGGCGCCGGAATCGGAAATCGAATACCGCTTTATCCGTTATTCCGGTAAGGAAATGGATGTCAGCGGTTTGTACTACTACGGCGCCCGTTATTACGCGCCGTGGTTGCAGCGTTGGGTCAGTGCGGACCCGGCGGGGGATGTGGACGGTTTGAACCTGTATGGATTCGTCGGTAACAACCCGATCGTCCATGTCGACCAGACCGGTGCCTTCAAAGTGGTGTTTGACCTGATCAGAAAAGCGGTGGGTATCTTTGATCAAGCGCAAACTGCGGCGGAGCAATTGCACAACCTGACCACCGAGTTCGATGGCCTGATAGCTGAAGGCCAGAACATCGAGGAGGTGCGCAAAAGCATGACGTTCGGCAAATTCATCACCTCCCGGGCCGGCATCAAATCGGTCTTTTACGGTATCGGCAAAGGCATCGCGATCGGCAGTGTCATCGGCACCGTGGTACCCGGAATCGGCAACGCCATCGGTTCCGGCGCAGGGGCAATCGCGGGGGCAATAGTGTTTCCGGTATTGCGTTACCACTTCTTCAAGAAAGGTTTGAAAGCAGCGCAAACACTGCACACCCAAGAGCTCAAGGACGGGCTGAAAACGCTGGGCGACGGCGCTGCAAAAGCCGTCGACGGCGCGGGGGCTCTTCTTGATGGAGGTGCTGCGCTTATCGACAGCATCAAGACCTTCACGGATAACCTCAACAGCTACTCCGAGCACATCCAGCAGATGTTCTATGCCCAACTGGACGCACTGGATGCAGAAAAACAGCGTCAGGTCATGAAGCTGTCCAGGAATGGTGTAGACCCGTTCGAAGCCATCGACAAGGTCATGCAAACCGCACAGGCAATCATCGAAGCGCCGAGCGAGGCGCAAGGCGTGACTGAACGCCTGCAGCAACTGGAGCGCTCGCTCGCTGCCGAACCTCAGGCAAGACCGGTGCCGAAGCCGAGGTTGAATCTTGTGCATCGACGTCAGGTACAGGAGACAGCTGTTTAGCAGACACGGCCGGCGCGAACAGCGCGCCCGGCCATCTCGGCCCATGCTATCGTGCCCGCCCGTCCTGCCGACCTTTGATCCAGCATGCTGCCGACTTCCCGTACCCTGCGTCTGTCGTTGTATTCCCTGCTGATCATTGCCGGCACGGTCATTGCCGCGACGCTCGCCATGCGCCACGCCGAGCGTCAGGCGCTGGAAGAAGACGCGGCCCGCGCCAATCAGCAACTGGGGTTGTACGCCAACTCCTTGCACACCCTGATCGACCGCTATCGCGCCCTGCCCGCCGTGCTGGCGCTGGACCCGCAATTGCGTTCGGCCCTGGCCGGACCGGTCGATGCTGCGCAGCAAGCGGCATTGAATGTGAAGCTGGAAAAAATCAACGGTGCGGCGCAGTCCTCGACCCTGGAATTGCTGGATCGCACAGGGCTGGCGGTGGCGGCGAGCAACTGGCGGCTGCCGAGCAGTTATGTCGGCCACAACTATGGTTTTCGCCCGTACTTCAGCCAGACCCGCACCCAAGGCACCGGGCGTTTCTACGCAGTGGGCGTGACCAGCGGCATTCCCGGGTATTTCCTTTCCAGCGCCGTACTTGGCGACAACGACGAGTTTCTCGGCGCGATGGTGGTCAAGCTGGAATTTCCCGAGCTGGAACGTGAATGGAGCCAGGGCAGCGACACGCTGCTGGTCAGCGATGCACGCGGCATCATCTTTATCGCCAATCAGCCGGGCTGGCGTTATCGCGCCTTGCGGCCGTTGAGCGCCGATGATCTGGCCGAGATCAAAACCACGCGTCAGTACGACAAGCAATCGCTGCTGCCGCTGACCCATTTGCCGCTACGGCGTTTCGATGACAACAGCGATCTGCGCCGGGTCGAAGGTCCGCAGGGCACGGCGGACTATTTATGGGAATCGCTGCCGCTGACGACCGAAGGCTGGACCCTGCACCTGTTGCGCCGTCCGCAAGTGGCCTTCGAGGATTTGCGCAACGCCGCACTGGCCGCCGCTGGCGTTTGGCTGGCGCTGGTGTTCCTGTTGCTGTTTCTCAATCAGCGCTGGCGGCTGGCCAAGGTCCGTCAGCGCAATCGTGAAGAGCTTGAGCGTTTGGTCGAGGAGCGCACCCGCGACTTGCGCACCGCGCAGGAAGGCCTGGTGCAATCGGCCAAACTCGCCGCGCTGGGGCAGATGTCCGCCGCGCTGGCCCACGAAATCAATCAACCGCTGACCGCCCAGCGCATGCAACTGGCGACTCTGCGCCTGCTGCTCGAACATGGCCGCGTCGATGACGCCTACAAGGCGCTGAAACCGGTGGACGACATGCTCACGCGCATGGCTGCCCTCACCGGCCACCTCAAGACCTTCGCCCGCAAAAGCCCGAGCGGCTTGCGCGAACGTCTGGATCTGGCGACGGTGGTCGATCAGTCGCTGCAACTGCTCGATGCGCGCCTGCGTGACGAGCAGGTCAGCCTGGTGCTGCATCTGACCCGTCCGGCGTGGGTGCGCGGTGATGCGATTCGTCTGGAACAGGTGTTGATCAATTTGCTGCGCAACGCGCTGGATGCGATGCAGGGTAAAGCCTGCAAGCGCCTGGAAATCCGTCTGGAGGCCGATGAGCAATTGTGGCGGCTCAGCGTCAGCGACAACGGCGGCGGCATTGCCGAGGAACATCTGGGCCAGGTGTTCGATCCGTTCTTTACCACCAAACCGGTGGGCGATGGTCTGGGTCTGGGGCTGGCGGTATCCTTCGCCATCGTGCATGAATCCGGCGGGCGCCTGAGCGTCGAGAATGGCGACCACGGCGCGGTGTTCAGCCTGACCCTGCCAATCGATCTGGAGGCACACATCTGATGCTCAATTCGGTGATGGTGGTCGACGACGAAAGCAGCATTCGCAACGCCGTTGAACAGTGGCTGAGCCTGTCGGGGTTTCAGGTGCAATTGTTCAGCCGGGCCGAAGAATGCCTCGCCGCGCTCCCGGAACATTTTGCCGGGGTGATCCTCAGCGACGTGCGCATGCCCGGCATGGACGGTTTGCAACTGCTCGCCGAAGTGCAAAAGCGCGACAGCGATCTGCCGGTGATTCTGCTTACCGGCCATGGCGATGTGCCGATGGCGGTCGAAGCCATGCGCGATGGCGCCTACGACTTTCTGGAAAAACCGTTCAGCCCGGAAACCCTGCTCGGCAGCCTGCGCCGGGCGCTGGACAAACGCCGCCTGGTCCTGGAAAACCGCGCCCTGCACGAACTGGCCGACAACCGCGCAAAGCTCGATGCGACGCTGCTCGGCGTGTCCCGCGGCTTGCAGACATTGCGTCGGCAGGTGCTGGATCTGGCGACGTTGCCGGTCAACGTGCTGATCCGGGGCGAAACCGGCAGCGGCAAGGAACTGGTCGCGCGTTGCCTGCATGATTTCGGCCCGCGCGCCGGTAAACCTTTCGTGGCGCTGAACTGCGCGGCGATCCCGGAGCAACTGTTCGAGGCCGAACTGTTCGGCCATGAGAGCGGCGCGTTTACCGGCGCCTCGGGCAAGCGCATCGGCAAGCTGGAATATGCCGATGGCGGCACGCTGTTTCTCGACGAGATCGAAAGCATGCCGCTGGCCCAGCAGGTGAAATTGCTGCGGGTCTTGCAGGAACAGAAACTCGAGCGGCTGGGTTCGAACCAGAGCATTCGCGTTGATTTGCGTATCGTCGCGGCGACCAAACCGGACTTGCTCGACGAAGCCCGCGCCGGGCGTTTTCGTGAGGACCTGGCTTATCGCCTGAACGTCGCCGAACTGCGCTTGCCGCCACTGCGCGATCGCCGCGAAGACATTCCGTTGCTGTTCGAGACCTTTGCGCAGAATGCCGCTCAGCGTCTGGGCCGGACCTTTCCGCCGTTGACCGGTGCGCAGCTCAGTCACCTGCTCAGCCATGACTGGCCGGGCAACGTCCGCGAACTGGCCAACGTCGCCGAACGTCAGGTGTTGGGGCTGGATGAACCGGTCGCCGGAATCGACCCGGGGCAATCGCTGGCGGCGCAGCAGGAAGCGTTCGAAGCGCAATGCCTGCGCGCGGCGCTGACCCGGCACAAGGGTGATGTCAAAGCCGTGCTCGAAGAACTGCAACTGCCGCGCCGCACCTTCAATGAAAAGATGCAGCGGCATGGGTTGAGTCGGGAGATGTTTCTGGCGGAGTGAGGCAGAGATTGTGGTGTAGCTGAAATCCATCCCCCTCACCCCAGCCCTCTCCCCCAGGGGGGCGAGGGGGAAGGGAGCCGATCTCCATGCTCTCCCGAATCTGTATTCGACTCGATATTGCAGGTCGATCTAACCCACAAGAACACCTCGGTCAGTCCCCTCTTCCTCTGGGAGAGGGCTAGGGTGAGGGGCTTTTGATCTTCACGCGGTAAGCGGAAATCCGCTCACTCAACCCAATCAGTCGGCACAAATCCGCTCACTCCTCCCCGCCACCCCCTCTAAACCGGCCCCTCCCCCCTTGGCACACCTCCTGCTATAGCCCTGGCAGGCTGCGTTCCGACGCGCTCCACAAAAACAATTAAACGAAGGATCCTTCAATGGATAACTCCAACGCCCTGCCCCTTGGGTCGGCTGCCGTGCCGGCCAAACCGAGAACCACCGCCAGCCGGATCAAATCGATCTTCAGCGGCTCTGTCGGCAACATGGTCGAGTGGTACGACTGGTATGTGTATGCCGCCTTCTCCCTGTACTTCGCGAAAACCTTTTTCCCCGCCGGCTCCACCACCGCGCAACTGATGAACACCGCAGCGATCTTCGCCGTGGGCTTCCTGATGCGTCCGATCGGTGGCTGGCTGATGGGCATGTACGCCGACAAGGTCGGGCGCAAGAAAGCGCTGATGGCCTCGGTGTACCTGATGTGCTTCGGCTCGCTGCTGATCGCCCTGAGCCCGAATTATGAAACCATCGGCATCGGCGCGCCGATCCTGCTGGTGTTCGCCCGCCTGCTGCAAGGCCTGTCGGTCGGCGGCGAGTACGGCACCTCGGCGACTTATCTGTCCGAGATGGCGACCAAGGAACGTCGCGGCTTCTTCTCCAGCTTCCAGTACGTGACCCTGATCTCCGGCCAGCTCATCGCCCTTGGCGTGTTGATCGTGCTGCAAAACATGCTGACCACCGAACAGCTCTACGCGTGGGGCTGGCGTATTCCGTTCGCCATCGGTGCGCTGTGTGCGGTCGTGGCGCTGTACCTGCGTCGCGGCATGGAAGAAACCGAATCGTTCACCAAGAAAGAGAAGTCCAAGGAAAGCGCGATGCGCACCTTGATGCGCCACCCGAAAGAGCTGTTGACCGTGGTCGGCCTGACCATGGGCGGCACCCTGGCGTTCTACACCTACACCACCTACATGCAGAAATACCTGGTGAACACGGTCGGCATGAGCATCTCCGACTCGACCACTATTTCCGCCGCCACACTGTTCCTGTTCATGTGTCTGCAACCGATCATCGGTGGCCTGTCGGACAAGATCGGCCGGCGTCCGATCCTGATCGCGTTCGGCGTGCTCGGTACGATTTTCACCGTGCCGATCCTGATGACCCTGCACACCATCCAGACATGGTGGGGCGCGTTCTTCCTGATCATGGCGGCGTTGATCATCGTCAGCGGCTACACCTCGATCAATGCGGTGGTCAAAGCCGAATTGTTCCCGACCGAAATCCGCGCCCTGGGCGTTGGCCTGCCGTACGCGCTGACCGTGTCGATCTTCGGCGGCACTGCCGAATACATCGCGCTGTGGTTCAAGAGCATCGGCATGGAAACCGGTTACTACTGGTACGTCACGGCGTGCATTGCCGTGTCGCTGCTGGTGTACATCACCATGAAAGACACCCAGAAGCATTCGCGGATCGTGACTGACTGATAGGGCTACTTCGCTGGCAGGCCACAAAATCTGTGTCCTGCCACGAACCCTACGGGGTCTCGCGTCTGGCTGGAAATATGCGCCGGGTCCTTGCACTATGGCTGCATCCGAATGCAGCTCAGGAATCCGCTCCCCATGCCCGATGACATCCATTTCTACGAACCCGCCAACGGCCACGGCCTGCCTCACGATCCGTTCAACGCCATCGTCGGCCCGCGCCCCATCGGCTGGATTTCCTCCCAGGATGCCGAAGGCCGGCTCAATCTCGCGCCATACAGTTTCTTCAACGCCTTCAACTACGTGCCGCCGATCATTGGTTTTTCCAGTGTCGGGCGCAAAGACAGTCTGAACAACATCGAGCAGACCGGGGAGTTCGTCTGGAACCTCGCCACGCGCCCGTTGGCCGAGCAGATGAACCAGAGCTGCGCGATGGTCGCGCCTGAGGTCAACGAGTTTGAACTGGCGGGGCTGACCACCGTGGCGTCAAAGGTGATTTCGGTGCCACGGGTCGCCGAGAGTCCAGTGTCCTTCGAGTGCAAGGTCACGCAGATCATCCAGCTGCAACGCGCCGATGGCGAAACCGTGCCGAGCTGGCTGATCCTCGGCGAGGTGGTCGCGGTGCACATCGCCAAATGGCTGCTGAAGGATGGCATCTACGACACCGCCGCCGCACAACCGATTTTGCGCGGCGGCGGGCCGGCGGATTATTTCCAGCTGGGGCCTGAGGCGCTGTTCAAAATGTGGCGCCCGGGCGCACAGAAGTAATTACCAGATCAGCTCGGCGTCATCGGTGACGCCCTTGAGCTTGTCCAGTTCGTTGATGGCTGCATCATCGGCAGCAATGGCGCCAGGAAACACCTGCTCATTGAGCAATTTGTGAAAGCGTGGGGCGCCGCCATCGACCAGGGCCTTTACCGCGATCGCCGCGTAATAACCCTTGTTGCCGCCCAGCTCGACGGGGACGACTGCGGAGACTGCTTCGAAGCGTTCAAACTCTTTACGTGCCATGTCGCGGATCCTGGCTCAATCAAATAAGCCGGACATTAAACCCTCAACCGGCAAGTTTGTGTATCGGCGCGGCGCATTGACCGAGGGCCTGCGCGGCGGAAACGTCCCTGAAGGTGTGGAAGTCGAGGCTGTTGACCACCAGGTCCTGCACCAGCTCGGCGAAGACTTCCATTGACGGACTGTTGAAATACGTCGTCATCATCTGTTGGCTGCTCCAGTAGCCGCTGACCAGCCACAGGTCGGCGTCGCACTGCGAGTGTTGCAGGGAAAAACTCAGGCAGCCGGGCGCCGCGCGCGAGACCTCGATCAACGCGCTCAGGCGCACGCCGAGTTCCGCCGAACGCCCGGCCTGGGCACGAACGAAGGCCATATGACTGACAGGCATTTGCTTGGACATGATCAACCCTCCATGAAATCGCGTGGCAGCCGGGGGACGGGCTGCGACTGAAGCAAAGATTAAGGGCCGGGGCCGCAGCGCCGTTAGTCGATTCCTGCCTTCGCGTTGCACAATCCTGCGAGACTGCGCAGACGACCTGTAACAACCTGTAAACCCGCGCAACACGTCTGTCATACGCGTTTTGTGTAGGAGCTGCCGAAGGCTGCGATCTTTGGCTTTTGCCTTGAAGATCAACGATCGCAGCCTTCGGCAGCTCCTACGGAATCGACTGGCGGGAGACCTGCGCGCACCTGCGGGCAGAATCAGGCAAGCATTTGGCAGAATGTGTCTACCGCTGCTGCTTGCACAAACATATGCTCTGCTGCATTCCCCCCTCACTTGCCGAGGATGCCGTGCATGACGTCATTCGATCGTTTTCAAGCCGAACCCAGCGCCGATATGGAAAAGCAGCGCGCGGAGCTGGCGGCGATCATCCGCCGCAACACCAGCGACGATGGCAGCTACCAGACTGCCATCGGCTCACTGGTGATGTCGCGTCACACCCAGTCCCATGACTTTGCCCCGGTACTCGCGCAGCCGGCGCTGTGCATCATGGCGCAGGGGCGCAAAGAGGTCCGCCTGGCCGACGAGTTCTTCAACTACGACCCGCTGAATTATCTGGTGGTGTCGGTTTCGATGCCGCTCAGCGGCCGCGTGGTCAACGTCTCGCCAGAGGAACCGATCCTCGCCGTGCGCCTGGATATCGACCCGACCGAAATCACCGCGCTGATCGCCGACGCCGGCCCGATGGGCGTGCCGACGCGGCCGACCGGGCGTGGTCTGTACGTGGAAAAAATCGACAGCGCCATGCTCGACGCGGTGCTGCGTCTGGCGCGGCTGCTCGACGCGCCGAAAGACATCGCCATGCTCGCGCCGCTGATTCGCCGGGAGATTCTCTATCGCCTGCTGCGTAGTCCGCAGGGTCATCGATTGTATGAGATTGCGATTGCCAACAGCCAGAGCCATCGCATCAGCCAGGCCATCAAATGGCTCAACGGCAACTTCGAGCAACCGCTGCGCATCGATGATCTGGCGCGGGAAGTGAACCTCAGCGTGTCGACCCTGCATCACCGCTTCAAGGCGATGACCGCGATGAGTCCGTTGCAATATCAGAAGCAGCTGCGCCTGCAAGAGGCGCGGCGGCTGATGTTGACCGAAGGCCTGGAAGCTTCGGCGGCGGGGTATCGGGTGGGCTATGAAAGTCCGTCGCAGTTCAGCCGCGAGTACAGCCGCCTGTTTGGCGCGCCACCGTTGCGGGACCTGGCGCGGTTGCGGCTGTCGGTGTAACTCCATAGAGGCCCCTCACCCTAGCCCTCTCCCAGAGGGAGAGGGAACCGATTGGGGGATATTGGAGAGGTTCAGCGACTTGCGATATCGGTGCTGAATCCGGAATCAGCCAAGCCAGGCCAACCCGGCGTTGGGTTGATGACCTTCAAATCCTAATCGACTCGGTTTTTCAGGTCGACGGAGAACGCAAGACATCTCGGTCAGCTCCCTCTCCCCCCGGGAGAGGGCTGGGGTGAGGGCAGGCTTCTACACCGCGCGCACGACGTGCTTGATCTCCAAAAACGCCGCCAACCCCCAAGGCCCCAACTCTCGACCGACACTGCTCTGCTTGTACCCACCCCAAGCCGTCTGCGGGAAAATCACCTGCGGTGCATTGATCCACACCAGCCCTGCCTGCAAGGCATTGGCCACGCGATCTGCTGCGGTGGCATCGCGTGTCACTACACTCGCCACCAGGCCGAACTGCGTATCGTTGGCCAAGGCAATCGCTTCAGCCTCGCTGCTGAAACTGCGCACACACACCACCGGGCCGAAAATCTCTTCACGCCATAAGGCGCTGTCCAGCGGCACGTCGGTGAACACCGTCGGTTGCAAAAAATAACCGCGCGGCAAATGCGCCGGACGATTGCCGCCGCACACCAACCTCGCCCCGGCGCTCAAACCGCGATCAATATGCCCAAGCACCCGTTGGTACTGCGCCTGATTGACCAGCGCGCCCATCTCCACGTCCGGATCGAACGGATCGGCCACTCGAATCGCCTCCGCACGTTTTTGCAGGCGCTGAAGAAATTCATCCATCAATGTCTCGGCGACAAGCACGCGACTGGTGGCCGAGCACATCTGCCCGGCGTTGAAGAACGCCCCGCCACACGCCAGTTCCACCGCCAGCTCCAAATCGGCATCCGCCAGCACCAGCAACGATGATTTGCCACCCAGCTCCAGGCTCACACCCTTCACGGTTTCGGCAGCGCGTTGCATCACCTGCACGCCAACCGCATTGCTGCCAGTGAAGGAAATTCTGGCGATGCGTGGATCGGCCGACAAAGGCGCGCCCACCGCCAGACCAGTGCCGCAGACCAGATTGAACACGCCGTCGGGCAACCCGGATTCAGCGATGATCGCGGCCAGTTCCAGCTCCGGCAGCGGCGTCACTTCAGAAGGTTTCAGCACCACGCAGCAACCGGCGGCGAGCGCTGGCGCCAGTTTCCACGCGGTGGTGACCATGGGGAAATTCCACGGCACGATCAGCCCGACCACGCCGCAGGGTTCACGCCGCAAGCGTGCGCTGAAATCCTCGCTGGGCAGCGGCACGGTGCTGTCCTGCCCGGCGTCGAAGCCTTCGGCGAGTCCGGCGTAATAGTCGAAAGTGGCGATCACGTCATCGACATCGATGGCCGCTTCGAACTGCGGTTTACCGTTGTTGCTCGACTGCAGGTTCATCAAGTAATCGCGACCGTTGCGCACGCCGTTGGCAATGTTGCGCAGGATCGCAGCGCGTTCGGCGCCGGTGGTTGTCGACCAGTGTTCGAACGCCTCGGTCGCCGCGCTGATCGCCTGGTCGACGGCGTGTTCGTCACCGCCATTGACGGTGGTCAGCAGCGCTTCGGTAGCGGGATTGATCACCCGCAGATGTTCGCCCCCCGCCGACCATTGACCGTTGATGTAGAGTCCGTCGAGTGTGGTTGGAAAACTGATCATTGGGCCACCGCCTGCATCCACTGGTTCTGGTCGATTTCAATCAGCGTCGGGCCTTGCCGGTCCGTCGCCTCGCGCAGCGCTGCGCGCAATTCGTCGATGCTGCTGATGGCTTGCGCGGCGCAACCGAGGCCCTTGGCCACGGCGACGAAATCCGGGGTGTAGATGTCCACGCCGACCGGTTCGATGGCGCGGTTGACCATGTACTTTTTGATCTCCTCGTAACCCTGGTTATTCCACAGCAGCACGATCACCGGCACCCGTGCTTCAACGGCGCTGGCCAGTTCCGGCAGGGTGAACTGCAAGCCGCCGTCGCCGATCAGGCACACCACCGGCGGTCGCGCGCCGTTATCGAGTTGGCCGCCGAGCCACGCACCAATCGCCGCCGGCAACGCATAGCCGAGGGTGCCGTAACCGGTGGATGCGTTGAACCAGCGACGCGGACGCTCGGGATTGAAGGTGAGGTTGCCGGTGTACACCGGTTGCGTGGAATCGCCGACGAACACCGCGTCAGGCAGCTCGTGCAGCACGGTTTCGAGGAAACGCGTCTGCGCCAGCGCCGGTGCATCCCAGCTCGCCGCCAATTCATTACGCAGACGCGCGGCGCGAACCTGGCCCCAATCATTGCGGCGCTCGGCCAGCGGCTTTTGCATCAGCGTGCTGAGCAAGGCTTGCGCGGCGTTGCGCGAATCAGCGACCAGTGCGATGTGCGGCGGGTAGTTGCGCACGGTCTGATCGGCATCGATGTCGATGCGCAGCAGCTTGCCGGGAATCTCGAAGCCGCCGGCGAAGGTCACGTCGTAATCGGTCTCGGCCAGCTCCGTGCCGATCGCCAGCACCACGTCGGCTTCAGCGACCAGTGCGCGGGTGGCGACCAGGCTTTGCGTCGAGCCGATCAACAACGGATGGCTGGTCGGCAGCATGCCTTTGGCGTTGATGGTCAGCGCCACTGGAGCGTCGAGCAATTCGGCGAGTCGGGTCAGCTCCGGTGCCGCGTCGATAGCACCGCCGCCGGCGAGAATCAGTGGACGTTGCGCGGTGGCGAGCAGTTCGCTCATGCGGGCCACGGCAGCCGGTGCGGCGCCGGCACGGTCGATATTCACCGGCAGGCTGGCGAGCAACTCATCGGCCTCTTCCACCAGCACGTCCAACGGAATTTCGATGTGCACCGGACGCGGTCGACCGGCCTGAAACAAGGCAAACGCACGCGCCAGCACCACCGGCAGTTCGGCAGCGGACATCAGCGTGTGCGAGAACGCTGCGACGCCGCCGACCAGTGCGCTCTGGTTCGGCAGTTCATGCAACTTGCCGCGCCCACCGCCCAACTGACTGCGCGACTGCACGCTGGAGATCACCAGCATTGGAATCGAATCGGCGTAAGCCTGGCCCATGGCCGTGGTGATATTGGTCATGCCCGGGCCGGTGATGATGAAACACACACCGGGTTTGCCGCTGGTGCGCGCGTAGCCGTCAGCCATGAACCCGGCGCCCTGTTCGTGGCGAGGCGTGACGTGGTTGATGCTTGAACGCGCGAGGCCTCGGTACAGCTCGACGGTGTGCACACCGGGAATGCCGAACACCTGCTCGACCCCGTAATTCTCCAACAGCTTGACCAGTACTTCGCCGCACGTTGCCATGTTGATTGCCCTTTCATTCACTGAACACTCCCTGTGGGAGCGAGCCTGCTCGCGAATAAGCGGTCCAGCCAACATCCGTGTCGAACCTTGAACCGTCTTCGCGAGCAGGCTCGCTCCCACAGGGTCCGTGGAGTGCCCATTGGAACGGTGCGCAACTGGCAGCAACAATCGATTAAAAGTCATACTAGCCATGTCCCCACGTCATACCTCGGATCGCCATGAAACGCCTGCCCCCCCTGCCCGCTCTGCATACGTTCTGGATCACAGCGCAATGCTGCAACTTCACTCGCGCCGCCGAGCAGTTGCACATCACCCAGGGCGCGGTGAGCCGGCAGATCGCCGGGCTCGAAGAACAGCTCGGTTATCCGCTGTTCATTCGTCTGGCCCGAGGTCTGGCGCTGACGGCCGAAGGCCGCGAATGGCTGCCGCGAGTGGAAAAGGTCTTCGGGCTGATCAGTGAAGCGACCGAGCAGATCGGTCTGACGCGGCAAACCTTGCAACTCAAGGCGCCGAGCTGCGTGATGCGCTGGCTGCTGCCGCGTCTGCTGCAATGGCAGAAGGAGCGCCCGGACTTGCCGGTCAAATTGACGGCGTCGCTGCAACACGGGGTGGACTTTCAGCGCGAGCAATTCGACGCCGCGGTGATCTACGGCCCGCCGCCGGACCATTCGCCAGGCGCGCTGCATCTGTTCGACGAGCAACTGACACCGGTCTGCTCGCCGCAATTGCTCGAGGGTTCGCCGGCGCTGAACTCACCGCAGGATTTGCAAGAGCATCTGTTATTGCACCCGACCCACGACATTCAGGACTGGTCGGTATGGCTTGATGCAGCGGGATTGCGCCTGGACAACCTTGGCAGCGGGCAGCATTTCGAAACGCTGGATCAGGCGATGTCGATGGCCTCGCACGGGACCGGGGTGGCGATCGGAGACTGGTCGCTGATTGGCGATGATCTGAACGCAGGACGGCTGGTGATGCCGTTTGCGTTGAAGGTGAAGACGGGGTTGGCATATTACGTGGTGGTGCCTGCTGGAGCCGAACCCTCGCCGCAACTTGAGGAACTGATGCTCTGGCTGGTTGAGCAGGCTCATTTGCGCTGAAGCCTCTCCCCTCACCCTAGCCCTCTCCCCAGGGAGAGGGAACTGATTGGGATACTCAAGAAATTCATCGACCTGACACAGCCACGCCGAATCCACAATCGACACGGTCGTTCAGGTCAATGTGTGACGCAAGACAACTCGGTCGGCTCCCTCTCCCCAGGGAGAGGGAACTGATTGGGGATACTCAAGAGATTCATCGACCTGACACAGCCACGCCGAATCCACAATCGACACGGTCGTTCAGGTCAATGTGTGACGCAAGACAACTCGGTCGGCTCCCTCTCTCCAGGGAGAGGGAACTGATTGGGGATACTCAAGAGATTCATCGACCTGACACAGCCACGCCGAATCCACAATCGACACGGTCGTTCAGGTCAATGCGTGACCCAAGACAACTCGGTCGGCTCCCTCTCCCCCGGGAGAGGGCTGGGGTGAGGGGAAAAGGCTTGACTCAATACCCGACCGTATAACGCTGGCGCAAATGCTTCGGCGTCTCCACTTCGTCAATCAGCGCAATCGCGTAATCGGCAAAGGTGATCCAGCTGCGTCCTTCGGCACTGACCAACAGATGATCCTTGCCGACGCGATACTGGCCGCTGCGTTCACCCTCGACAAACTCCGCCGACGGCGACAAAAAGGTCCAGTCCAGTTCCTGCTCCTGACGCAGCGCATCAAGAAACGCCGCCCCTGCGCTCGCCTCGGCTTTGTATTCGGCCGGGAAACCGGCACTGTCGATCACCCGCGTGTCATCCGGCAGCAACAGCGAACCGGCGCCGCCGACCACCAGCAAGCGCTTCACGCCTGCCTGCTTCACCGGTCCGACAATCGCCGAGGCCGGGACGGTGGCGAAGTGCGCTGCGCTGATCACCACATCGTGACCGGTCAGCGCCGCTTGCAGCGCCGCCGAATCCAGCACGTCGAGGCTCTTGCTGACGACACCAGCTCGGCTGCCGATCTTCGAGGTATCGCGGGCAATGGCGGTGACGCTGTGGCCGCGACGCAGGGCTTCTTCCAGCAGTTGGCTACCGGCACGGCCGGTGGCACCAATGATTGCGATCTTGCTCATGACATTCTCCAGTTGGCTTGAAAATGCTGCGTGTTCAGGTTCGGCTTACCACTGCATCTCGCCCTTGGCGACTTTCGCGCTGAGTTCCAGCGAGCTTTCCTCGCCCAGCTGCGGGTAGCGTTTTTTCATCGCTGCGATCAGTGCAGCAGAGTCTTTGGCCTTGGCGGTTTCGGCATCGAAGGCCTTGATGTAATCGGCAGTGAATTTCACGCTGGCCAGCGAGCGGCTGCTGTCACCCAGAAAATGGCCGGGCACCACGGTTTGCGGTTTCAGGCTTTCGATAGTGTGCAGGGTGTGCAGCCAGTCGGCGTGGGATTGCGCGGTCTGGGTGTCGGCCATCCACACATGAATGTTCTCGGCGACCACCACGCCCCCGACCACCGCTTTCAGCGACGGGATCCATACGAAGCTGCGATCCGGTTGCTTGCCGTCGAGGCCGATCACCTGCAATTGCTTGCCTTCGAGGGTCAGGCTGTCACCCTTGAGCACGTCCGGGACGATGGTTTTCGCCGGCACGTCGGCGCCCATTTTCGGCCCCCAGTACGCCAGCTTGCCGTCGACGGTGTGCTTGATGTGATCGACGGTCGGCTGCGAAGCCAGCACTTTTGCCTGCGGAAATGCTTTGGTCAGGGTGTCGAGGCCGAAGTAGTAATCCGGGTCACCGTGGCTGATGTAGATGGTGGTCAACTGTTTGCCACTGGCGTGGATCTTCTCCACCACCTGTTCGGCCTGGGATTTGCCGAATTGCGCATCGACCAGAATCGCTTCTTTCTCACCGCTGACCAGCACCGAGCTGACCGGGAAAATCGCCTGGGTGCCCGGGTTGTAGACATCAAGGCTCAGCTCGGCGGCGGATGCATGGGCGGCAAAGCCGAAAAATGCTGCGGTGAGCAGAACGCGTTTGAAGGGGGTGAAGCCGATCATTTGTTGCTCCGGATTACGAATGCCAGTCTGGCGATGCAACAGAGCTTAGTTGCCAGACTCAGTACAAAAAATGCGATGCTTGGACATAGTTTGTTTCTGAAAGCGGGCAAATCATGGATCGGCTTCAAGCAATGCGGGTATTCGTCACGGTGGTGGACCTGGGCAGCCAGTCGGCGGCGGCCGATCACCTCGACCTGTCGCGGCCAGTGGTGTCGCGCTATCTGGCGGAGCTGGAAGACTGGGTCGGTGCGCGGCTGATGCACCGCACCACGCGCAAATTGAGCCTGACCGCCGCCGGCAGTGAAATCCTCCCGCGCTGCCGGCAGATGATCGACCTGTCGCACGACATGCAGGCCGCCGTCAGCGAACCCCATGACGCGCCGCGCGGATTGCTGCGGATCAGCGTCAGCACCTCGTTTGGCCAAGCGCAACTGGCCGATGCGATGGCGGCATACGTCAGGCTTTACCCCGGCGTGAGCATCGATCTGCAGATGCTCGACCGCACGGTGAATCTGGTCGATGAACGCATCGATCTGGCGATTCGCACCAGCAATGATCTTGATCCGAATCTGATCGCCCGGCGCCTGACCGTGTGCCGCTCGGTGGTCTGCGCAGCGCCGGCTTACCTGCTTGAGCATCCGGCGCCGCAAACGGTTGAGGATTTGAGCCGACATAACTGCCTGACCCATTCCTATTTCGGCAAGAGCCTGTGGCATTTCGAGGAGGATGGCGAACCGGTTTCGGTACCGGTGCAGGGCAATATCAGCGCCAACGAGGCCAGCACCCTTCTGCGCGCAACCCTGGCCGGCGCGGGCGTGGCGATGCTGCCGACCTACCAGGCTGGCGTGCATATTCACAGCGGCGAACTGCTGCGTTTGCTGCCACATGTCGAACCGCGCCAGATGAATATCTACGCGGTGTACGCCTCACGCAAACACATGCCGGCGGCACTGCGCAGCCTGCTCGACTTTCTGGTTGAGCGCTTTCCCGAGGCCCCGGCCTGGGATGCCGGCCTGTAAACCCGCTCCGACATGGGCATCAATCACCTGAATGGCCGGCTAAATCCTCAAGCGCACTCGCTGGCAAGTGCGCGCCGCTGACCTATGCTCAAAGTAATACCGCAAGGTAGACGTTCAGAGGTCGAACACCATGAACATCAAAACAAAAAGATACGCCGCCATCTTCATCACCTGCGCCGCCACGCTGGCGCTGTACGGCACCGCTGCCTGGCGGGTCGAGCAGTTGCGCCAGCTGCCGCGCGAGTATGCGAGCTGCAACTATGAGCGGTGTATTCCGCACAATGCCACGCTGAACGCATTGCGCTGATAGACCTGCGCTGGAATGCAACCCTGTGGGAGCGAGCTTGCTCGCGAAAGCGGTGGGTCAGTCAGCCTGTTTGTTGGATGACACTCCGCCTTCGCGAGCAAGCTC
>NZ_JASCPT010000055.1:0-37210 GCF_029959775.1 Pseudomonas sp. PS01270
CGCTCCCACAGTGTTCGGTGATTTGAAGAAAATTGCATTCACAACATCAATTCCTGTGGGAGCGAGCTTGCTCGCGAAGAGGCCAGTCAGGGCAATAGATAACTCAGCTTTTTTTCACCAGTCTTAGCACCACCCGAGCCCCAATCCGTTCATCCTCGGGTTCTCCATTCTGTCATCTGCAACCACCCGCCAACGGCTCCAGCCCGATTCAGCCAAACCCGCGATCCAGACGCGCCGCAACCCACCGCATACACCCGAGAAATCCGCACCAAAATCCCCGCGCAGCTCCCGAGGTTTTTTCCTTTATCTGTCACCGGAAGCTGCGAATTTCTCTCTGCGGCTCCACTGCGGTGGACCCTCCCGGTGTCATGCAAGCCTTCCGAAACCTGTGTTCCAAACCAAGTTGAAAAGGAGATTCTTCATGTTCAAGCGCACTCTGATCGCCGCCTCACTGACCGTCGCCGCTCTGGCTTCCGCCCAGGCCATGGCCGTTACCGGTGGTGGTGCCTCGCTGCCTGCCGCGCTGTACAAAGGTTCTGCCAACAGCATCCTGCCTGCCAACTTCAGCTACGCCGTGACCGGTAGCGGTGTCGGCAAAAGCGCTTTCCTGACCAACAACGCTGCCCAGTTCAGCACTACCGGCACCGTGCATTTCGCCGCTAGCGACTCGATCCTCAGCGCTGCGGAACTGAGCACCTACACCACCAACTTCGGTGCTTCGTACGGCCCGCTGATCCAGCTGCCATCGGTGGCCACTTCGGTTGCCATTCCGTACAAAAAATCCGGTCAGACCGCGCTTAACCTGACCAGCGCTCAACTGTGCGATGCGCTGTCGGGCACCGCCACCACTTGGGGCGCTCTGCTGGGTAACGCCGACAGCACACCGATCCGTGTGGTTTACCGCAGCGTGTCCAGTGGCACCACTGAAATCCTCAGTCGCCACCTGAACGCCGTTTGCCCAGGCAAATTCGCCGTCAACTCCACCTTCACCAACGCTCGTCTGCCGGCCGGTTCCGCGCTGCCATCGACTTGGGTCGGCGTAGCCAACACCGCTGATGTGGCCACTGCGGTGAACGCCGTGGACGGTTCGATCGGCTATGTGGGTCCGGACGGCGTGAACGCCACCAGCAACGCTGTGGTTGCCCGCGTCAATGGCGTCCAGCCAACCAACGCTAACGTGACGCTGGCGCTGAGCACTGCACCGGTGCCAAGCGCACCTGCCAACCCGGCTGGCTGGGCCCCGGTCGTGCCTAACCCGGCAAGCGGTTACCCGATTGTGGCTTACACCAACTTCATCTTCGGCCAGTGCTACAAAGATGCAGCCGTGGCCACCGCCGTGCGCAACTTCCTGACCACCCACTACAGCAACCCGGGCAACAACGTCGCCACCGTCGCCCACAGCTTCACGCCGGTTCCCAACAACTGGAAAACCGCTGTGACCGCCAACTTCATCACCAACACCTCGGGCAATAACCTGGACATCAACAACGCCAACGCCTGCAACGGCATTGGTCGTCCTTTGTAAGCCCTGTCTCAACTGCAATGAAACGGCAGCAGCCTTCGGGCTGCTGTTTTTTTTTTGCCGATTTACTCCTCGAACATGAAGTTTGTGTGACATCCGTTCGGTCGTGAGGCTCGCCAACTGCCTATGTCGTAACAGCAGGGCTGATCCGACCTGCCACCCAAAAGGACCTGTAGTGATGCTTGCTCGCACCTCCCGTCACAGTAACCGTATCCGGCCGATCAAACGTGGCGCGGGCGATCCCGCACAGTGGCTGCTCAAGCCATTGGCGCAAGCCGTCGCCTTGTGTCTGGTGGCGGGCAGTGCCGAGGCGGCGACAGCGTTCAGTTCCACCTGGTTTGCCGCGAAGGGCGCAGCGCAGCAGGCTTCGGCGTCGCGTCCGGGTGGGAGCGGTCTGCCGGGGATGACCCCACCGCTGGCACAGCAGCAACGGGCCAGCCAGCAGTTGCAGCGTTCTTTGCAGACACTCAATAACACCGTGGCAGCGATTGCCGCTCAGCAGGCCGCACAAGCCGCTGGACGTGCCGCCGCATTGGGCAGTGTGCAAGTGGTTCCGGACGGATTGGGCGAGGGCGGCCTGAAGATCGATAACAGCCTGAGCCAGGGCTGGATGAACGCCAAAGGCCCGCAACAAACCCAGGCCGACGGCAAGACCACGGTGAAGATCGAGCAGACCGCCGACAAGGCGATTCTCAATTGGGAAACGTTCAACGTCGGCCGCAATACCACAGTGGAATTTGCCCAGCAGGCCAACTGGGCGGTGCTCAATCGCGTCAACGATCCGAGCGCACGGGCCAGCCAGATCCAGGGGCAGATCAAAGCGGACGGCACGGTGATGCTGATCAACCGCAACGGCATCGTCTTCAGCGGTGGCAGCCAGGTCAATGTGCGAAATCTGGTAGCGGCAGCCGCGAACATGACCGATGCACAATTTCGCGATCGGGGTCTGTATTTCGACAGCACCGGCAGTCAGCCAACCTTCACCGACGCTGCTGGCAAAGTCCTGGTGGAGCGTGGCGCAGCCATACAAACGCACCAACCTGCGCTCTCCACCGACGCCGGCGGCTATACCTTGCTGCTCGGCCAGGACGTGCACAACGACGGCTCGATCAGTACGGCCAAAGGTCAGACGGTGCTGGGTGCGGGGGACCGTTTCTATATCCGCAAGGGCTCGGGCACCGACGGTAATGGTTATTCAACCACCTTCGGCAGTGAAGTCATTCCCGGTTTCAAGGCTGACAGCTCGGGCAAGGTCAGCAACACCGGCCTGATCCAGGCATCCACCGGCGACATCACCCTGACCGGCCGCGACGTTGTGCAAAACGGTGTGCTGCTGGCGAGCACTTCGGTGGCGACGCGCGGCACCGTGCATCTGCTCAATCCGGCCAGCGATGCCCAAGGCCATGTGACCCTGGGCGAAAATGGTGTCAGTGCGATTCTGCTCGACAGCAGTGATCTCACCGCCCTGGACAGCCAGCGCGAGGCCGCGCTGACCGGCGTCAATGCCAACAACCGGATCCGCAGCGATCAGTCACGCATCGACGTCGGCAGCGGCGGCACCGTCGAATTCAAAAGCGGCTCGATCACCCTTGCCACCGGTGGGCAGGTGGCAGTTGCCGCCGGACAGCGCAGTCTATTGCGCGAGGGGGCGGTGATCGACGTGTCCGGCGCCCTCGGTGTCAAAGTGGCGATGGCAAACAACAACATCAAGATCAACGTCCAGGGCAACGAGCAGCGTGATGCGCCGGTCAATCGCGAGGGCGGCGCGCTCAACAGTAATGACATTTGGGTCGATGTCCGTGAGCTGGTATTCGTGCCGGCGGGCACCAACGGTTACGCCACCGACCGCTGGTACACCGCCGGTGGGTTGTTGGAGGTCGGCGGATACCTCGGCACTCAGGGCCATGGCGTTGGTGAATGGATGGCGCAGGGCGGTGAGGTGCGGTTTTCCGGAAAGGACGTGATCAGCGAAAAAGGTTCGCTGATCAATGTGTCCGGCGGCACGCTTGATGTGCAGGGCGGCGAGATTCGCCAGAGCTGGCTGCGCGGTGCGGACGGGCGGTTATACGAAGTGTCGCGTGCGCCGGGCGATATTCTCTACAACGGTCTTTATAAAGGTTACGAAAGTCACAGCGAGCGCTGGGGCCAGACGGATTATTTCTATAGCCCGCTGATCGCGCCGACGCGTCGTCAGGAAGCGGGTTACACCGTTGGCCGGGATGCCGGCCAGTTGGTGATCGCCACGGGCAACGCCGTGCTGGATGGCCAGCTGTTGGGTGAGGTGTTTCAGGGCGAACGGCAAATCCAGGCACCGCGGGCAGGTCTGGACGGCTATGCCCAGACCCAGACCGCCCGGGCGCGGCGAGGGCAGTTGGTGGTTGGCAGTTACGATGCTGCTTATGTCGCTGCCAGTGCCGGCCTGCTCTATCAACTCGCCCCGTTGCTCGATCAGGTGCAAGTGGGGGGCGCGCATGCCAGCGTAGCGAACGCAGGGCTGACCGACGCGGTCGCGGCAGAACGCGCAGGCAAACTGTTCCTCGATGCCGGGCTGCTCAATGGTTTCGCGCTGGGTGCGCTGAAGATCTCGGCGAAAAACACGATTGAAGTCAATGAAGGCGTGACGGTGGATCACGGTGGCAACATCACCCTGTTCAGCCCTGACGTGCAGGTCAATGCCGATCTGATTGCGCAAGGCGGCAGCCTGCAATTGGGCAACGTTTTGAACCAGCTCGCCACCGATCGGCGTGATGACACCAGTCTGCAGGTTTCAGCAGGCAAGCAAGCGCGAGTGACGGTTGCGCAGGGTGTGCAGCTGCAGACACGCGGTCTGTGGAGCAACCTGTCGAGTAACCCGGACGACGCGGGCGGCCTGGCGTACCTCAATGGCGGGACGGTGTCGATCCGCAGTACCGGCGACATTCTGCTGGCCAGTGGCAGTCTGGTCGATGTTTCGTCGGGCGGCGCGGTATTGGCCAACGGCAAGACGCGTGGCGGCAAGGGTGGCGACGTGACGCTTGAATCCAGCGCCAACAGTGCGCCGGGCCTGTCGCGCATGGTGCTCGATGGCGAGGTGCAGGGCTATGGCGTGAACGGCGGCGGCACCTTGACCGTGCAGGCCAGCAAGGTGCGGATCGGCGCTTCCGGCGAAGTGGCCGAAGAACAGACCTTGCGCCTGACGCCGGAGCTGTTCCGCACGGGGTTCAGCGCCTACAACATCATCGGTCTGAAGGGGCTGGAGGTCGCTGCGCAAAGCGCGATCGATGTGCAGATGCCGGTCTATCGATTTGGCGAATCCGCCTCGACCATTGTGTCCGGTATGTCGCCGCGCGCTGCGCTGGAGCTATGGACGCCCGCGCTATTCCAGGAAGACCCGCTCAAGGGCGTCTTGACGCAAAGGGCCGGCGCTTCTGTCGCATTGCAGGCCGGCGCGACGCTTGCTGGCTTGATTGATCCCGCCAGCAGTCCGTTGTCGATTGGCGAAGGCTCACGGATCAGTGTCGATCCCGGCCAGCGCATCGGTTTGCGCGGGGCAGGCCAGATCACGCTTGATGGTGAACTCAACGCCTGGGGCGGTATTGTCGATATCCGTCAACAGCAGTTCGGCGCGATTGATGTGGCGACGTCCTTGCAAGAGGCCGATCCGACCCCGCACAACCGTTCGATCTGGATCGGTGAACATGCCTTGATCGATGTCGCCGGTCGGGCAGCGACCGCTGTCGATGCGCTGGGCCGCGTCTACGGCCAGGTCGGCAAGGGTGGCTCGATCATTGTCGGTGGCGAGATCGATGTGAAGAAAATCACGGCGACCGCTGCCGATGCTTACGTCATCGTCCGCCAAGGTGCGCGACTGGAAGCGTCTGGTGCGCAAGCCGTGCTCGATAGCGGTGGGCAAGGCCCCGCTCGTGTGGCCACCGATGGCGGACGGATCACCCTGAGTTCCTACAATGGTCTGTTCATCGAGGGCAGTCTGCAGGCCAATGCTGGCGGTGCTGGTGCGGCGGGCGGGCGTCTGGAGATCGCTCTGGATACACCGGCGTACGGTCCCGCAAACTTGAGCAATGCGGTGCGCGTGCCACGTGAAATGATCATTGTCCAAGGGCCCGCGCCGGCACTGCCGCAGCCGCTGCGAGCGGGTGAGGCTTCGCCACTTTTACGCTACGGGCGTACACGCTTGAGTGCCGATCAGCTGATGAGCGGTGGCTTCGACAGCGTGAGTCTGCTGAGCAACGGTCTGATGACGTTCGACGGCGATGTCGACCTGCACATGGGACAGGGCCTGAGCCTGTTCGCCGGTTCTCTTTCATTGGCCGAGTCGGCGAGTGACAGCGCCCGGGTCAACCTCAGCGCACCTTACCTGCGCCTGTCAGGGCTGGGCACCTATTTGAGCTCGGAAGTCAAAGTGCGTCCGCGGGTGATGAGCAATCCGACAGCGCAGTTGTCCGGCGCGCAATTCACCGCCAGCGCGAACCTGCTGGACGTGGGCAACTCGCTTTCATTCGGCACCGAAGGGACTCTCGTGCAATCGGCCGCACCGGCGCTGGCGGTCAGCCGCCGTGGCTTTGGTCTGGTCACGCTCGACAGCCAGGGCGACCTGCGCTTCCTCGCGCCAACCGATGAACAGCAGCGCAGCCGTCTGTGGACTGCGGGTGACATGCACATGCGGGCTGCGCAGATCTACCCGGCCAGTGGCGTCTCGGCTGAGGTGCGAGTGGGCTATCAAAGTATGGCCGGATCGGTGCCGGAGCATACGTTGCGTATCGGCAATCACGGGGCGGCGCCGACCGCTTTGCCTTACTCGGTGTTCGGCAGCCTGACACTCAGTGCGGGACAGATCGAGCAGGGCGGCGTCATTCGTGCGCCTTTGGGGCTGATATCCCTGGGTGATGACGTCATTGTCAAAACCCGTGAACTTCACCTTCTGCCGGGCAGCGTGACTTCAGTCAGCGCCGCCGGACTGGTCATGCCCTATGGAGGAACCACCGACGGTATCGACTATCGGTACAACGGTAAGTCGGTGATGTTGAATGGCATTGCCGGAGCGACCTCCGGGGTCATCCTTGATGCGCAATACACCAATGTGCAGGCCGGGGCGGTGATCGACCTTTCGGGCGGCGGCGATTTGCGCGGTGCCGGTTTTGTCTCCGGACGAGGTGGCTCCACCGATGCGCGTTTCAATCCGCTGGTACGCAATGCCACCGATGGCACCTTCAGTTTGCCGGGGCTGGCCAGCAACCCCGTGTATGCAATCGTGGCCGGTGACCAGAGCCGCTATGCGCCGATGCTGGCCGAGGCCGGCGCGGTCGACCCGCGTATCGGCCAGCAGATCACCCTCGGGACCGGCGTTGCCGGACTGGCACCCGGCACCTACACCTTGTTGCCATCGACCTTTGCCTTGTTACCGGGCGCCTTCCGGGTCGAAATCAATGGTCAAGCGATTGCGGGACCGATGGACAGTGCGTTGAAGTTGCGCAATGGCTCGTGGACCACGGCCGGACAGCTGTCGATTGCCAACACCGGTATTCGCGACAGTTTGCCCAGCCAGGTCATCGTGACGTCTGCCGATGTGCTGCGGCGCTATTCACAGTACAACGAAACCGGGTTCAGCCAATTTGTGCTCAACGATGCTGCCCGCCGCGGTCTGCCGCGCGCCCGCACGCCGCTGGACGGCAACACGCTGCACCTGCGCATGGTCAGTGGCGGCGAGCACGACTCAGCCCTGGACTTCAACGGGCAGGTGCTGTTCAAACCTGCCAGCGGCGGGGTCATTGGTACGGCGGTCGTTCAGGGCGGTTATACCGGCGCAGAGTTTGAAATTCTCGGTGCCGGGCATACGCGAACGCCAGGGTTCGACGGTGTATCGCTGTACGCCGACACCCTCAACCGCTTGAATGCCGGACGTTTGACCATCGGTGGCACCCCAACCGTGTATTACGGTTCGGAGGGCGGCTCGATCAAGGTGATCGGCAACACCTCGGCAATTCGTCTGCGCGAAGGCGCGATCCTCTCGGCGCCAGAGGTTGTGTTGAGCAGTAACAGCGCCAATGGCGGCATCACCATCGATGCGGGAGCGGGCGTCAATACCTTGGGGCGAGGTAACGTCCCGTATGATGCCACAGCCGGTTTCGTCTACGAACCGGGGCGCTCCAGCCTGCTGGTGGTGTCCAACGGCTGGACGCCGGTGCTTGCGCCCACCGATGGCGGGGGCGGGAGCATTCGTATCGGCAACTGTCCGACGGCCGATTGCACCGCTGCGGCGTTGCTGTACTCCAACGGCAGCATCATCGCCGCCACTGACAAAGACTTCGAACTGGGCGAAAGCGTGCGCTTTGGCACTCGCCAACTCGGGCTTTCGGTCGGTGTGGTCAATGCCGGCAGTCCGCAAGCACTGGCCGCAGCCAGCGGCCGCGCACCCGCGGGCCTGACGCTTAACCAGAACGTGCTGGATCGCCTGTTGCAGGGCGACACGCAATCTGGCGCCCCCGCCCTGGAAACCCTGAGTCTGGTGGCCCGCGATGCGTTCAACTTTTTCGGCAGCGTGACCCTCGACACCATTGATCCGCAGACCGGCCAGAGCCGTTTGCAGAATCTGGTGTTGGGTAGCCCGGCTATCTACGGCTCGGGCGCTGCCACCGATGTCGCGACGATCCGCACCCGCAATCTGATCTGGAACGGGGCGACTCAGGCCCCGGGTACGGTGGTCAAGGACGGCGCCGGCAACGGGCACGGCACGCTGGATATTCAGGCGCAGCGGATCGAATTGGGTTATGGCCCGAACCCGCAGCCCAATGGCCTGGATCGCAATAACCGACTGGCCCTGGGGTTTGCCAACGTCAACTTCAACGCCAGCGAGCGCATCACCGCCAACCACAAGGGCAGTCTGGCGGTGTACGAATCCCAAGGAGCTTATGACGCGGTCAAGGGGTTCAGCTACAGCGGCGGCAATCTCAATCTGCGCACGCCATTGCTGACCGGCGAGGCCGCCTCGGTCAGTGAACTCAAGGCGGGCAACAACCTGACTCTGAGTGGTAGCGCCACAACGGCTGCCGCGGATGCCCTCGGTGCGCAACTGAGCCTGACGGCACGCAGTGTTGTGCTCGACAGTCGCATCGTCCTCGCCAGCGGCAAGCTGCTGGTCAATGCCGAAGATGATCTGCTGCTTGGCAGCGGCGCGCAGATGGACATGGCGGGCCGGGTTCTGCCGTTCAATGATGTGCAGAAATACAGCTGGGGTGGCGACGTGTCGTTGCAGAGCAACAACGGCAATATTCGTCAGTCGGCGGGCTCGCGAATCGATCTGTCCGCCGTCAACAATCAGGCCGGGCAATTGAACGTTGTGGCCCTGGCCACTGACGCTGGACAGGTTGATTTGCAAGGGCAGATTGTCGGCAGCAGCAGTGGCTATTACGACGCGGGCGGTACGTGGGTGCCGTACAAGGCCGGTGGCGTGGACATTCGCGCCCAGCGCCTGGCGGGTGATTTGAGCCAGGCCTTTGCCAGCCTTAACCTGCGCTTGAATGCCGGCGGGGTAGTGGGCAGTCGAAGCTTCCAGTTCAAGCAGGGCGATCTGCGTATCGGTAACGAACTCAAAGCGGGCGAAGTCAATGTCTCGGTGGACAACGGCAACCTGACCGTGGACGGGGTGATCGATGCCAGTGGTGAACGGGTCGGCAGCATTCGCCTTGCCGGCAAAAACGGTTTGAACCTGACGGGCAACGCGCTGCTCGATGCCCATGGCCGCGTACTGCGCGTCGACAGCTACGGCAAAATCATCGACGCACCGAACCGCGCCATGGTTGAACTCAATTCAGGTGACGGCGCGCTGACGCTGGCCGCTGGTGCACGGATTGATCTGCGTCACGGCACCGATGCCGTGCCTGGAAACCAGGCGGGACAACGCGATGACGTGTTGCGTGGGACGCTGGAGCTCAATGCACCGCGCCTGGGCGGCGGTGACATTGCGGTGGATGCCAGCGGTACGTTGAGTATCCAAGGTGCCCGCTCCATCGGGCTGAATGCCGTGCGAAGTTACAGTGATGCTGCTGATAGCACCGATCCGGCGGCCAGCGGTCGCCCGTATCAAGTGATCGATCAGGCCTACCTGGATCGCATTCACTCAGACAGCAGTGGCTTTATCGATGCGGCGCTGGGTAACAGTGACCTGCTACAGCGCAAACTGGCCGGCCTCAACAATGCGACCTATGCCGATGCGTTTCATCTGCGCCCGGGGGTGGAAATCGTCAGCAAAACCGCTGACGGCGATCTGGTGGTGCAGGGCGATCTCGACTTGTCCGGCTACCGTTACGCCAGCCTCAACCCGCACACTCGCCGGACCTCGGTGTATGGCAGCGGGGAAGCGGGCAGCCTGTTGATCCGTGCCGGCGGCAACCTCGATATCTACGGCAGCATTAACGACGGTTTCGCACCGCCGCCGGAAACCGTGGACGACGCTGGCTGGAAACTGTTGCCGGGGATACAGCCTTTCGGCGGTGACCTGATCGTACCGGGCAGTGGTGTCAGCCTTGCCGAAGGGACGCTCTTTCCGGTTGGCGCCACCTTGAATTACGACCTGCCGATTCAAGCCGCCACACTGGCTGCGGGCACGATGTTGCCGGTTCAGAGCACTTTGGCCGCACCTTACGTGTTACAGAGTGGAACGGCGCTGGCCGGCGATGTGCATGACGCGGCGGGTAACCTGATGTATGCCGCCGGTACGTTGCTCGACAACGCTGTGACCCTGCCGACCGGCAGTCGTTTGGGTGCAGGTATTCGCTTGAACAACGCCACCGCACTGCAGGCCCTGCTCTGGCCCAAAGGCGTGCCGCTGCCGGGTGCGGTTGATGCCGACAATAAAACGGTGGGTGTTGTGTTGAACGGAACGTTGGCGCTGTTGCGGGGTTCGCTGATCCCCTCCATGACCAACGTTAAGCTCGCCGATGGCACGGTATTCCTCGACCTGCGTCCTGCCAATGGAAACCAGCAAGGTCGAAACTGGGCGATCGCCAGCATGCTGCCGGCGGGCAGTGCGTCGTGGTCGATGCGCATGGTGGCAGGGGCCGATCTGACTGCGGCCGACAGCCGTAGCGTGAAACCTCAGGCCAGCGTCGGCAACTTGCAGATGGCCGACACTCACTATGGTGTGAGCATGATCGAGGTGGCCGGCAAACTGGTCTGGGCGGTGGATAACGAGTATGGCTTTACACCGTACGAACCGGTTCCCGAGGAATACCTTGTGCTCTGTGATATCGCTCCCGGTTCTTGCGCGCCCATGGCGCGCAGTGTGTGGGCGCCTGGCAACTGGATGGGCATGCCGGATTACACACCGATGAACGATGACGAATTGTTCTGGTGCTCCATCGACCCGGCACTGTGCATTGAAAACAATCCGAGCAAGAGCGCCCAGGCCCACACGCAGATGTTCAGCGTTTTGCGTACTGGCACCGGCGACCTGGATTTGATGGCGGCCGGTAACCTCAGCATGGCCTCACCTTTCGGCGTCTACACCGCCGGCACCCAATCGGCAGACGTCGACGCGCGTTATAACCAGCCCCGCGGAAGGCTGTCGGCTGATGGCTCGGTATTGGGCAGCGCTGGCAGCGATTACGAAAAATGGGTCGATGGCGGCAGTGCCAACCTCTATCAGGCCTGGTATCCGCAGATGGGCGGTAACCTGACGATCAATGCCGGCGGGTCTGTGTCCGGTGACGTGCTTGGCCGTCGCTCGGTCGCTACGGGCGACGGTACGCGGGAGCAGGTGCCGAGTGTGGCGGTGGGCAATTGGCTCTGGCGCCAGGGCACCGGCAACAACGATGTACCGACTGCCTGGTGGATCAATTTCGGCAGCTACGCTGCGCAGCCATTGCCAGCGCTGGGCGAGGTAACGAGACCTTATCTGGTGGGCTTTACCGGGTTCGGTACGCTGGGCGGCGGCAACATCAGTCTGAGCGCCGGCGGGGATGCTGGCATGCTCAAGACCATGGGCGACGACAGGTATGCGTCGTACCCTCGCAGTCAGGGGTTGATCGTGGCTGTCGGCAGTACGGGCCGCGTGGGCAGTGACGGGAAGCTGCAACTGACCGGTGGCGGAGACCTGGATATTCGTCTGGGCGGTGTCCTTAATCCGTCTCTGCAGGCACGTGCCGGCCTGGCGGGTACCGGCACGCCGACGCACGACTTGCAGGGCGCGCTCATCAACCTGCGCGGTGCGGCGCAACTGACGGGCGCCGCGTTGGGCGGTATCAATCTGCAGTACGGCGCCTCGGCGCTGTTTCATGACCCACGGGAAACGCGCGCCTTCGACCCGTTCAACTCGACGGCCAGTAATGCCAGTGGTGGGCTGGTGCTGATTCCCGGTGACTCCGGCATGCGCCTCAACACCCGCGGCGATCTGGTGTTGGGTGGCGCCGCCGATCCGGGCCGCGTGAGGTTGCAGAACTCCACACCGTTTACCACGGCGGATGGCATTTACCATGCCGGTGGCGGTTTGAGTGGTTTCTCGCTGTGGACCGATCACACGGCCATCGATTTGTTCTCGGCCGGCGGCAACCTGACGCCCAGCACCCAGTTGATGGAAACCACCGGGCAGGACCCCGTCGCCGGGCTTAACGGGTCACCGACCGATGACCGCTTCGTCTTTCCTTCGATATTGCGTGCCGTGGCCGGCCAGGGCTCGATTTATGCGGGACCATCAGCGGCCTACGGCATAGGCAACCCGGCGCCGGCTCTGGCCTGGTCATTGCTGTTGGCACCTTCCAGCGCGGGGCAGCTTGAACTGATCGCTGGGGATTCGATCTATGCCGGCGGCTACGCCATCAACCAGTCAGGGTCCAGCCCAGCGGCGCTCGCCACACCGTTTGCACCCGCGTTCAATGGCTACGGCAACAACCAGTCCGCTCGGCCGATCACGACCAACGCCGGCAGCGATGGTGTGCTGGCGCAAACCAATTCGCGCTATCCACTGTTTGCCTTTGGTCCCGATAGCTACTCGGGGTTGAGCAGTGTTCAGGGGCCGGCGCGCTTCTATGCACTGACCGGTGACCTGGTAGGAATTCGCACGGGCGAAACGCTGGCGTTCGCGACCACGAAGCGCACCTGGTATGAATCGGCAGGCCCGGTGTGGATGGTGGCGGGGCGTGACATCGTGGCGTCCGGTACCAATTTGGGGCAACCCACGTTTGCGCCCGTTGGGGGCATGGGTCGCAATAACGAACAGATCGCGTCTACCGGCAATCTGTTCGTGCATAACGATGCGCGCGACATTTCGCGGATTTCGGCCGGGCGAGACATTCTCTACAGCAGCTTCGACATTGCCGGCCCGGGTGTTCTGGACGTCAATGCCGGGCGCAATATCCTGATGGAAGATCGCGCCAGCATCACCAGCCTCGGCCCTGTCGTGGCAGGTGATCAGCGCCCCGGTGCGAGCATCGTAATGCAAGCGGGTGCGGGCGCGCAGGGGCCGGATTACTCACGGTTCATTGCGCGTTATCTGAACCCGCAAAACGTCGCGGATTCAGCGGTGGCCCTCAGCGCGCAGCCGGGCAAAGTGGTCAAGACCTACGTCGAAGAACTGCAGAGCTGGCTGAGCCTCGGTTATGGCTTCAAGGGTGGCGACGAACAGGCGCAAGCGTTCTTCGCCGCACTGCCGAGTACCGAACAGGCGATCTTCGCCCGCCAGGTGTACTTCGCCGAATTGCGTGCCGGTGGCCTGGAATACACCGATGCCAGTGGTCCGCGCACAGGCAGTTACCTGCGCGGTCGCAACGCCATTGCGGCACTGTTCCCGACCACTGATGTCGCCGGCAATCCGATTCGCTACGACGGCGATATCACGATGTACGGCGGCGCCGGGGTCAAGACGCTGTTTGGCGGCGATATCCAGATGCTCACGCCGGGCGGTGGTCAGGTGTTCGGCATCGAAGGCGCGGCGCCGCCGTCGACGGCGGGGATCATTACTCAGGGTTCGGGCGACATTCAGCTGTATTCGCAAGGCAGCATCCTGCTCGGCCAGAGCCGGATCATGACCACCTTCGGCGGCTCGATTCTCGGCTGGTCCGCCGAGGGCGATATCAACGCCGGTCGCGGCTCGAAAACCACCGTGGTCTACACGCCGCCAAAACGTGTCTACGACAATTGGGGCAACGTCACGCTGTCGCCGTCGGTGCCGAGTACCGGCGCCGGTATCGCCACGCTCAATCCGATCGCCGAAGTGGCACCGGGCAACATCGACCTGATCGCGCCATTGGGCACCATCGATGCCGGCGAGGCGGGGATTCGCGTGTCGGGCAACGTCAACATCGCCGCGCTGACGGTGGTCAACGCCGCGAACATTTCGGTGCAGGGCAAAGCGACCGGCGTGCCGGTGGTGTCGGCGGTGAATACCGGCGCAATCACCTCGGCGAGCTCGGCAGCATCCTCCGCGACCCAAGCGGCGGAAGACGTCGCCCGGCAGCAACAGGCAGCGGCGCGGCAGAACCAGGCCTCGGTGTTCACCGTGCAGGTACTTAGCTTCGGCAACGAGCAACTGGCACCGTCGCGCGATGGCGCCACTCGCGCGCCAGCGACGGGTTATAACCCGGACAGCCCGGTGCAGGTGCTCGGCGCCGGGGCGCTGGATGAACAGGCGAAACAGCAGCTGACCGAGGAGGAGCGTGGGCAGCTGACGTTGTAAAAGACTCTCGTGCAGTACGTTTGGGCGGCCGGTTGGCCGCCTTTTTTTATGAGTGGTTATGGATATTTTTTACGGGCGTGCAACAAGGTCAGAATTTTGATGTGGTCTGTCACCTGATAGACCAGTAAATAATTCGAGTTGATGACCATTTCGCGAGTGCCCGGTATTCGGCCGGAGCGGAAACCATGCGGTATCCAGGAAAGCCTTCGCGCTGCGGCGCTGAGCTTTTGGTGCAGTGCAACTGAAGCGACAGTGTTGCGTTGTTCTACGTAGTCGATGATGTCAGCCAGATCTCCAAGAGCCGGTTTACTCCAGCTAACCGGCAGTGCGTCGATTCTTGCGTCTCTCTTCCAGCATCTGACCTAGCAGCACCATTGCCTCATCATGGGGAATAGGCGGGCGTGGATCATCAAGTGCGGCTTGTACCTTGGCGCGAAACCAAAGGTCGTATTCCGCAGCCTCTTCGGTTTCGAAGTCTGAAACGATAAGTGAAAGTTCAGCGCTCATCATGACCTCCATGATCAATGTGAAGCAGTCTAAGGGGGATGTGGGCTCGTTGTCGTCACTGGCGGGACGAGGGAGACATCATCCGCAAACAGACGAGGCAAATCTGTCAGACGCTTCGCTTGTGATGCACGTGAAGTCGATCAGCTGTGTAGTTCAATTCTGTAGGAAATCAGCTTTTGGTCATCGGGCTGACAGCCGCCGCTCAAAGCCGCGGCCACAGCCACGCTGCACTCAGTTACCGTCTGCAACCTTACGCTCGATCTCATCGACTTTGCGCTGTAGCTCTTCCGCTTCCTGCTCTTTGACCCGAGTGGAAGACGGCGTGATGATTTTGTCTACGCCCTCGGTGGTGTTGTCGCGGTCTTGCAGGTCGCGCTCGACCACGTTCACCGGTTTGCCGCTGGCATCGGTGGGTGGGGCGTTGGGAGTTTTGTCGTCGTTGGGGTTCATGGCGCTGGCCTCCTGTGGGTGTACACATTGGAGACAGCGCGGCGGCAGACGTTCGAATTTTTTCAGCGCCAGGGCCCTCTCCCGCAGGAGAGGGCGCTGCGGTTGTTTCAGTCCTTGAGAATGTCGCGATCCTTGGTTTCCGGCAGGAAGAAGGTGCCGAGTATCGCCGTCGCCACTGCAATGACGATCGGGTACCAGAGCCCGTAGTAGATGTCACCGGTGGCGGCGACCATGGCGAACGCCACGGTCGGCAGGAAGCCGCCGAACCAGCCGTTGCCGATGTGGTAGGGCAGCGACATCGAGGTGTAGCGGATGCGCGTCGGGAACAGTTCGACCAGCCACGCGGCGATCGGTCCATAAACCATGGTCACGTAGATCACCAGCACGGTGAGCAGGAGCAGCATCATCGGGTAATTGATTTTCGCCGGATCGGCTTTTTCCGGATAACCGGCGTCTTTCAACGCCGCGCCGAGGTTGGCGGTGAAGGCGTCGTTGCGGGCCTTGAAGTCGGCGGCGGGGAGGGCGCTGCCTTCGAAGCTCTCGACAACGCGGTCACCGATGCGCACCTGCGCGACGGTGTTCGGTTCGGCGGCAACGTTCTCATAAGGGATCGCGCGTTTCGCCAGCAACGTTTTCGCCAAGTCACAGGAACTGGTGAATCTGGCCTTGCCCACCGGATCGAACTGGAACGAGCACTGCTCGGGGCTGGCGATCACCTTGACTGGGTTTTTCTCCTGAGCGACGAACACGTCCGGATTGCCGTACTGGGTCAGCGCAGTAAAGATCGGGAAGTAAGTCAGCGCCGCGAGAATGCAGCCAGCCATGATGATCGGTTTGCGCCCGATGCGATCAGACAGGCTGCCGAAGATCACGAAAAACGGTGTGCCGATCAGCAGCGATCCGGCGATCAGCAGGTTGGCGGTCTGCGCGTCGATCTTCAATGTTTGCAACAGGAAGAACAGCGCATAGAACTGCCCGGTGTACCAGACCACTGCTTGCCCGGCCGTGCCTCCGAGCAGCGACATGATCACCACTTTGAGGTTGTCCCAGCGTGCAAAGGATTCGGTCAGCGGCGCTTTCGAGGCCTTGCCTTCATCTTTCATTTTCTGGAATACCGGCGACTCGCTCAGTTGCAGGCGGATGTACACCGACACGGCCAGCAGAATGATCGACAGCAGAAACGGAATCCGCCAGCCCCACGCCTCGAACGCCTCGTTACCCAGCGCGGTGCGACAGGCGAGAATCACCAGCAGCGACATGAACAGACCGAGGGTGGCGGTGGTTTGAATCCACGAAGTGAAAAAGCCACGGCGGTTGCGTGGTGCGTGCTCGGCCACGTAGGTCGCCGCGCCGCCGTATTCCCCGCCCAGCGCCAGGCCTTGCAGCAGACGCAGGGTGATCAGAATCACCGGGGCAGCGACGCCGATGGTGGCGTAGCCGGGCAGGAGACCGACGATTGCCGTCGACACGCCCATGATCACGATGGTGATCAGAAACGTGTGCTTGCGCCCGATCATGTCACCCAGGCGTCCGAAGACGATGGCGCCGAACGGCCGCACCGCGAACCCGGCGGCGAAGGCCAGCAGGGCAAAGATGAACGCGGTGGTTTCGTTGACGCCGGCGAAGAAGTGCTTGGCGATGATCGCCGCCAGTGAGCCGTAGAGGTAAAAGTCGTACCACTCGAAAACCGTGCCCAGCGAGGAGGCGAAGATGACCTTGCGCTCCTCCTTGGTGATGCCGCCGCTGCGCGGTGGCGTGCCGGTGGATGCTGTGTCGATTGTGGCCATGGGTGTTCTCCGTCGTGCTTATTGTTGTAGGCCGGAGTCCCCCGTTACTGCCTGTCGCACTCTGGCCCGTTGGCATCTGCCGCCGTTGCTCTAGCGTGAAGCTTGCACAGTCTGACCGCCTCGCAGGGCTGCAAGGTTTCCTGAAGCATAATCAGCTTTTGCCAGATATCCACTCGGCCTACGCGTTGACCCAACGCTGCCGGCTCCAGGCGCTCAACCAATCAACCAGAAACACCAGCAACAGCATCGCCAGAATCACCGTACTGGCCTGGGCTTCCTGGAACAGGCTCAGGCTGACATACAGCATCTGGCCCAGGCCGCCGGCGCCGACGAAACCGAGCACGCTGGCCATGCGGATGTTGTTTTCCCAGCGATACAGGCAGTAGGCGAGCAGTTGCGGGGCGAGGTTCGGCAGGGTGCCGTAGCAGAACGCGAGGATCGGATTGCCGCCCTGTAAGCGAATCGCCTCGGCGGGTTGCGCCGGGGTGTTTTCCAGCGCTTCGGCGAACAGCCGACCGAGTACGCCGGTGGTGTGCAGGGCGAGGGCGAGGGTGCCGGCGTTCGGTCCTAGACCGGCAGCAAGCACCATCAGCGCCGCCCAGACCAGCTCCGGAATCGCCCGCAAGCCGTTGAGCAGCAGACGCGCCGCACTTTGCAGCGGCCAGCCGAAACGCCCGGCAGCGGGCAGCGCGAGAACGATGCCGAACAGTGCCGCAAGCAGGGTGCCGAGGGCTGACATAGCGAGAGTTTCCAGCGAACCGTGAGCGATGGCTTTCAGATACCCGGCGCTCAAATCGGGACTGAGAAAACGCTGAACATAACTGCCCATCTGCTTGAGGCTATTGGCGCTGCCGAGTTCGGCGAGATCCAGTTCCAGATAAGCGAAGGACGCGAACACCGCAACTGCGATCACGACGATCAGCAGCAGGTTGATCAGGCGCCTCATGCCAGCCTCCAGCGTAGCAAGCGGCTGAGTTGATCGGCGCACAGCACCAGCAGCAGGAATGTCAGCAACATGCTGGCGACCTCACCGCCGGCAAACATGCGGATCGACAAGTCGATCTGTTGCCCCAGCCCACCGGCACCAACAAAGCCCATCACCACCGAGGCACGGATCGCGCACTCCCAGCGGTAGACGGTGTAGGAGAGCAATTCGGCGGCGACATTCGGCAGCGTGCCGTAGGCAAACGCCGCCAGTCGACCGCTGCCGGCCTGCAACAATGCGTGCGCAGGGCGTTGGTCGGTGGATTCGAAAATTTCTGCGTAGACCTTGCCGAGCATGCCGCTGTAGGTAATGGCGATGGCTAGCACGCCCGCCGCCGGCCCGAGGCCGACCGCGCGCACGAACAACAGCGCCCAGACGATCTCCGGCACGCTGCGCAGAAAGATCAGCAAGCCGCGTACCGGCCAGCGCAGCAAGCGCCCGGGCAGGCTCGGCACGCCGCCCCGCGAAGCGGCAGAAAGCGACAGTGCGCGACTGGCGATCAGGCTCGCCGGCACCGCCAGCAGCAACGCCAGGGCCATGCCGGCCGTGGCAATCGCCAGGGTTTGCAGGGTGGCTTTGAGCAGCAGTTGCATAAACGCCTGATCGTGCGCCGGTGGCCAGAACGCCGAAACGAAACGGCCCATTTCGTTCTGGCTAGCGTCCTGAAACAGCACGCCCAGGTCCAGCTCGCTGAGCTGAATGCCCGGCCACAGCAGGGCCAGCGCCAGCAGCGTCAGCAACAATCGCGGCCACGCCGCCGGGTCCCGTGAATCGGCCTTCAGCATCGCGGAATCTGCACAATCAAAGGCGCGACCGCTGGTGCAGGCGATTGCAGTTGTTCATTGGCGTACAGCGCATCGAGCTTGTCGCGGCTGACTTGATCGGATGGGCAATCGAAAAGAATCTGCCCGTCGCGCAGGCCGATGATCCGTGGAAAGTGCGCCAGCGCCAGGTCCACCGCGTGCAGGCTCGCCACCAGCGTGACGTTGTGCTCGCGAGCATGGCGCGACAGGATCGACAGCGTGTGGCCGGCGAGGACCGGGTCCATCGCTGACACTGGCTCGTCGGCGAGCAATATTTCCGGCGCCTGATACAGCACCCGCGCAATGCCGACGCGCTGCAACTGCCCGCCGGACAACTGCTGGCAATGGGCGAACAGTTTGTCGCCCAGATCCAGTCGCGCCAACGCCGCGCGGGCGCCCGCCACATCCAGCGGATGCAGCAGATTCAACAGACTTTTACCCAGACTCCACTGGCCAAGTTTGCCGGCCAGCACCGCCGTGATCACCCGCTGACGCGGCGGAATCGGCGGCGTCTGATGCACCAGGCCGATGCGCGCACGCAGGCGCTGCCGCTGGTGCGCCGACAAGTGCCAGGCGCGTTCGCCGAGCACTTCGATGTCACCGCTGCTGGGTTTCAGCGCCGTCGCCAGCAGATTGAGCAGGCTCGACTTGCCAGCGCCGGACGGACCGATGATCGCTACCTGTTCGCCAGCGCCAATCTGCGCGTCGATGTTACGAAGGGCATCGACGCCATTGGCGTGGCGCAGGCTGCCCTGGGTGAGGCGTAGGGTCATTTCAGCAGTTCGGCGGCGCGGGCGGCTTCCTCGATGCCCTTGTAGTTCTCGGGCTTGGTCTCGATGAAGCGACTGGCGGCCTGCAGATCGAGGATCTTCTTCTGCTCGGGATTGGCCGGGTCGAGGTCGAGGAAGGCTTGCTTGATCTTCGCGGCCAGCTTCGGATCAAGGGTGCCGCGCACGGTCCAGTTGTAATCGAAGTAGGTCGGCGTGGTGGCGAAGACCTTGACCTTGTTGGTGTCGACCTTGCCGGCGTCGACCAGTTTCTGCCAGACGCTGGCGTTCAACACCCCGGCGTCGACCTTGCCGGCCTGCACCCAGGCAACGGTGGCGTCATGCGCGCCGGAGTAGGCGACGCGGCTGAAATAGCCCTCAGGCTTGATGCCGTCGTTTTTCAGCATGAAGTAACGCGGCATCAGACTGCCCGAGGTGGACGACACCGAACCGAAGGCGAAGGTTTTGCCCTTGAGGTCGGCGAGGCTTTTCACGTTCGGGTCGGCGGTGATGAATTTGCTCGTGAACTGTGCATCCTGTTCGCGCTGCACCAGCGGGATCACTGGCGTAGTGGCGTCGGTCTTCAAACGTGCCTGCACGAAAGTGAAACCGCCGAGCCAGGCCATGTCGAGGCGATCGGTGGCCAGCGCTTCAACCACGGCCGGGTAGTCGGCGACGGGGACAAACTGCACCTTCATGCCCAACTGCTGCTCAAGATAGGCACCCAGCGGTTCGAACTTGCGCAGCAGCTCGGTCGGGGCTTCGTCGGGAATCGCGCTGACGCGCAACACATCAGCGGCTTGCGTCATCAGGGCAGAAAAGGACAGCGCCAGACCGGCGGTGAGGGCGAGGGTACGCTTGAACATAGAATTCTCCGTTTCGTAAGCGTCAACATTCGAAGGGCTGCCGGTAGTCAACGGCGCGCCACGTCAGGGTAGACGAAACGGCGAGGTTATACGCATTCGCGAGGAGATTGGCCAGCCTCCGTGCCGGCGCGTTGTGTCTGTTTGTGTGCGGTGCCGGTCAAGCGGCTTCCGGCAGTTTGGCAATCACCTTGATCTCGAAATCAAAACCCGCCAGCCAGGTCACGCCGACAGCCGTCACCGTCGGAAACGGCGCTTCGCCCCAGAACTCCGGCACCACGCTCCAGATGGTTTCGAACGTCGAGTGCGGATCGACCATGAACACGGTGACATCCACCGCATCATCGAAGCTGCAACCGGCCGCAGCGAGGATCGCGTTGAGGTTGTGGAAGGCGGTGCGCACCTGATCGCGCAGATCCGCCTCGGGCGAGCCATCCTCACGGCTGCCGACTTGTCCCGAGACAAACAGGAAACCGTTGGAGCGAATCGCCGGCGAGTAGCGGTGACGCTCATACAGGGCGTGACGGGCGGGTGGGAACACTACATCGCGCTTGGACATGGGGCTGACTCCATCAGTGGGTTGATGGGGAACGACTTTAGGTATTTGCAGTGCGCGGATAAACGCGCAAGCTTGGCGTTCACTGTTTGCAAATCCCAAACAATCGAGGGGCGCGGATGGACCGGTTCGATGCGATGCAGGCCTTTGCCCGGGTGGTCGAGGCGGGCAGTTTCACCAAGGCTGCCGAAACCTTGCACATGAGCAAGACCACGGTGACGCAACTGGTGCAGCAACTGGAGGCGCGGCTGCGGGTCAAGCTGCTCAACCGCACCACACGCAAGGTCAACGTTACCGCTGATGGCGCGGCGTATTACGAGCGGGTGATCAAGCTGCTGGCCGACATGGACGACGCCGAAACCAGCCTGCCCGGCGCCGCCGCACGGCCGCGCGGGCGTTTGCGCATCGACGTGCCGAGCCCGTTCGCGCGGCACATTCTGGTGCCAGCCTTGCCGGATTTTCACGCGCGCTACCCGGACATCCAGATCGATATGGGCGTTAGCGACCGCATCGTCGACATCATCGATGAGAACGTCGATTGCGTGGTGCGCGGCGGCGAGCTGCTCGATCAATCGTTGATGGCGCGCAAGCTTGCCGATCTGCCCTTGGGTGTTTTCGCCGCGCCGGCTTATCTGGCCCGCGAAGGGACGCCTGAGCACCCGCTGGAACTGCAAGACTCCCATCACCGCGTCGTCGCTTTTCTCTGGGCTCGCACTGGCAAACCTCTTCCGTACACGTTGCACAACGGCACCGAGCGCCTGCAGATCAAGGGCCGGCATGTGCTCGCGGTGGATGATGGCAATGCTTATCTGGCGGCGGGACTGGCGGGCATGGGGGTGTTGTGGTTGCCGACGTATATGTCTGATGCGCATGTGGCGCGGGGCGAGTTGGTGCAGTTGTTTCAAGGCTGGCAGCTTGAGTCGATGCCGCTTTATCTGGCCTATCCGCCGAACAGGCATGTCAGCCTGAAGTTGCGGGTTTTTATTGATTGGGTGGTTGGGCTGATGGCGGCGGCAGCGCCAATCGTGACGCACCAGTCACGGCCATGATTGACTCTTGCGCAGAACCGGCCAACTATCGCCGCATAACAACGACCGATGGACCCGACCTTGATTGAACGACGTCAATTCAGCGGTGGCATGAAGGGCAAGAACCTTCGCTATCTGAATGAACAGAACCCCGATAACACCGGCGTAACCCGCACCGGTTTCCTGTTGCTCGAACACTTTTCCCTTCCGGCATTCACCCAGGCGCTGGACACGGTAGTCACCACCAACCTGTTGCGCCCGGGACTGTTCTCGTCGCGCACCTTCGGTCTGGGCGATGGCGAGGTGATCAGCGATCTGGGCCTGGTCATCCGCCCCGATGCGCGCCTGGATTCTGCTGCGCTTAACGAGCTGGATCTGCTGGTAGTGTGCGGCGGTTATCGCACGGAACTGCGCGCCAGCGACGAATTCATCGGCTTGCTCAAGGCTGCGGCGGAGCGGGGCGTGAGCCTGGCTGGATTGTGGAACGGTTCGTGGTTTCTCGGCCGCGCCGGTTTGCTCGACGGCTATCGCTGCTCGATCCACCCGGAACATCGCCCGGCACTGACCGAAATCGCCAAGAGCACCCATGTCAGCAGCGAACCCTATGTGATCGACCGCGACCGCCTTACCGCGTCGAGCCCGTCCGGGGCCTTCCACATGGCGCTGGACTGGATCAAGGGCTTGCACGGCAAGGCGCTGGTCGAGGGCATCGAAGACATCCTCGCCTTCGAAGAGTCGCGCTACCGGCGGATCAAACCGGATGAAAACATCTGCGTCAGCGCGCCGCTGCGTGAAGTGATCAAGCTGATGGACGCCAACCTCGAAGAACCGTTGGAGCTGGAACAATTGGCGGTCTACGCCGGCCGCTCACGGCGCCAGCTCGAGCGCTTGTTCAAGGAACAACTGGGCACCACGCCGCAGCGCTATTACCTGGAACTGCGCATCACCGAAGCACGGCGCCTGCTGCAACACACCGAGCTGTCGCAGGTGGAAGTGCTGGTGGCGTGTGGTTTTGTTTCACCGAGCCATTTCAGCAAGTGCTATAGCTCGTACTTTGGTTATCGGCCTTCGAAGGAGAAGCGGCTGGTGAAATAGGCCAGCCGGTGCAGCCCTCTAAACCCCTCACCCCAGACCTCGCCCAGAGGGAGAGGGCGCCGAGGTGTCTTGCGCTGTACATCGACCTGAAAGATGGATGTCGATTATGGATTCACTACAGCGCTTTCAGGTTGGCGTGACTCTTCGACATCCCCCGATCAGTTCCCTTTCCCTTCGGGAGAGGGCTAGGGTGAGGGGCTTTTGTGGGCGGGTCTGTCAGAGGTGATCCGCATCAACCACAGCCTGCGCAAACGCCTTCGGGTCCTCCTGCGGCAAATTGTGCCCAATCCCACCCTCAATCAACCTGAATTGATATTTCCCGGTAAAACGCTTGGCATAGTCCTCAGGCTTGGGATGTGGCGCTCCATTGGCATCGCCTTCCAGGGTAATCGTCGGCACGCTGATCGAAGGCGCAGTAGCCAATTTTTCTTCCAGCGCGGCATATTTCGCCTCGCCCTGCACCAGGCCCAGACGCCAGCGGTAGTTGAACACGGTGATCTCGACGTGATCGGGGTTCTGCAACGCTTTGGCGCTGCGGTCGAAGGTGGCGTCGTCGAATTTCCATTGCGGCGACGCCAGTTGCCAAATCAGTTTGGCGAAGTCGTGGGTATTCTTTTCATAGCCGGCGCGGCCGCGTTCGGTGGCGAAGTAGAACTGGTACCACCACTGCAATTCGGCTTTCGGCGGCAGCGGGTTTTGACCGGCGGCCTGATTGCCGATCAGGTAGCCGCTGACCGCTACCAGCGCTTTCACGCGCTCTGGCCACAAGGCCGCGACGATGTCCGCCGAACGCGCGCCCCAGTCGTAGCCGCCCAGCACCGCTTGTTTGATTTTCAGCGCGTCCATGAAGTCGATGACGTCGCTGGCCAATGCCGCCGGTTGGCCGTTGCGCAGAGTGGCTTTGGACAGGAACTGCGTGTCGCCATAACCCCGTGCATACGGCATCAGCACGCGGTAACCCTTGGCCGCCAGCAGTGGTGCGACTTCGTCATAGCTGTGAATGTCGTAGGGCCAGCCGTGCAGCAGGATCACCACCGGGCCATCGGCAGGACCGGTTTCGGCGTAGGCTACGTCGAGCAAGCCTGCCTTGATGTGCTTTAGCGGGCCGAAAGGAGAGGGCGCGGAATAGCTGACGGCGGCGGCTTCTGTGGTTTGCGCCTGAGCGCTGCCGACGGCGCCGAGCAGTGACAGCGCCAAGACTGACAAACCAAGTGCGGCCTTGATTTTAGAGGTATGCAGAGCCTGTTTCATGCTGACGTCTCCTTTGCGAGCCTGTGGCCAAGGGGCTGGATGAACCCTTGAAACCCTGGGCGCATTGAAGCGTAGCGAGGTATCCGTTGTGTGTCCCCGGACGGCAGTTTTGCAAGGGCGTGTATGGCGGCGGGGTGCGTATACACTGTGATACACAGAGGCGAAACCCAATGTTTTCGCGCGAAAATAATAAGTCGCTGTTTTAAAACAAAAAATATTTCATGTCGGGCTTCCCAAACGAAATGAATGTTGTTAAATTGCGCCCCGTTCTCACAGCGATCCTAACGGAGCCGCTGACCAGAGCTACAGGGGCGTCGCCAAGCGGTAAGGCAGCAGGTTTTGATCCTGCCATGCGTTGGTTCGAATCCAGCCGCCCCTGCCATCTACGACAAAACGCCAACTTCGCAAGAAGTTGGCGTTTTTTTATGCCTGCGATTTACTGCGCTTGAGCCAGCCGGGGCGTGCGCGATGCCGAAGCGCCGCGCACGCCGGTCACTCAGTGCGGTGCGCGCGGGATGGTTTTCATCAGGTCTTCAGGGCTGATGTGGCCGACCACGCTGCCCGGCTGCGGCAGGTTGAGGATGTGGCCTTTCATCTTGCCGATGATGTGCATCTCGCACGGCTTGCAATCGAACTTAAGCGTCAGCACCTCATCGCCGTGGATCAACTGCATCGGCGCGACCTTGGTACGCACACCAGTCACGCCTTTGGCCTGTTTCGGGCACAGGTTGAAGGAGAACCGCAGGCAATGCTTGGTGATCATCACCGGCACTTCGCCTGGCTCTTCGTGAGCTTCGTACGCCGCATCGATCAGCTTGACGCCGTGACGGTGGTAGAAGTCGCGCGCCTTCTGGTTGTAGACGTTGGCGAGGAAGGTCAGGTGCGAATCCGGGTACACCGGCGGCGGCGTGGTTTCGGCCTTGCGGCTGCCACGCGGATGCGCGGCGACACGTGCCGCAGTCAGCGCTTCGATGACTTCGCGGCGCAGGGATTTGAGCTGCGAGTTGGGAATGAAGAACGCTTGCGGCGCATCCAGCTTGATGTCGGTGGCGTGATACTGCGTGGTGCCGAGCTGGCCGAGCAGGTCGCGCAATTGCTCCAGCGCTTGCTCAGGCTTGTTGGCAACACCAAACGGCCCGTTGAGGGTAACGCTGGCGCTGATGCCTTCTTCGCTGGTCGCGGTCACTTCCAGCTGTTCTTCGCGCAGACGAGCGAGCCAGCTCAGGGCCACACGACGTTCCGAAGAAGTTTTCTGCAACGCCTGTTGCCAGTTGTGATCGAGGTTGCGATTCAACGGATGGCTTGGACGCAGCTTGAACAGGCCTTCAGGCATTTCGTTCGGCTCGACGCGGTAGCGGTAGCGCTTCTCGCCGTCTTCTTCGAACTCGCCTTTGGCCTCGGCGATGTTGGCGCGGAAACCGACCACTTCGCGTTTGACCAGAACGTTCAAGCCATCGCCGTTGGACAGCGGCTCATGGGTGACGACCTGCATGTCACGCTTGCCGACTTTCTCCACCGTACCGACCGGCAGGCCGGTAAAGGTTGGCGAGTCGAAGGCGCCGATGTCGATCTTGCGATCAGTGACGAAATAATCGGTGCTGCCACGGTGGAAAGTCTTTTCCGGATCGGGCAGGAAGAAATGCACGGTGCGGCCGCTGGAAGCGCGGGCCAGGTCCGGGCGATCCTCGAGCACGTCGTCGAGGCGCTGGCGGTAATAGGCGGTGATGTTCTTCACATAGCCCATGTCCTTGTAGCGACCTTCGATCTTGAATGAACGCACGCCAGCCTCAACCAGTGCGCGGATGTTGGCGCTCTGGTTGTTGTCTTTCATCGACAGCAGGTGTTTTTCGTAGGCGATCACGCCACCCTTTTCGTCTTTCAAGGTGTACGGCAAGCGGCAAGCCTGGGAGCAGTCGCCTCGATTGGCGCTACGGCCGGTTTGCGCGTGGGAGATGTTGCACTGGCCGGAGAAGGCCACGCACAGCGCGCCGTGGATGAAGAACTCGATGGCGGCATCGGTTTCATCGGCGATGGCACGGATTTCTTTCAGGTTCAGCTCACGGGCCAGTACCAACTGGGAGAAACCGGCCTGATCGAGGAACTTCGCTCGCTCGAGGGTGCGGATGTCGGTCTGGGTCGAGGCGTGCAGCTCGATCGGCGGAATGTCCAGCTCCATCACGCCCAGATCCTGGACGATCAGCGCATCGACACCGGCGTCGTACAACTGATGGATCAGCTTGCGCGCCGGCTCCAGTTCGTTGTCGTGCAGGATGGTATTGATGGTGGTGAAAATACGCGCGTGGTAACGGCGGGCGAACTCGACCAGTTCGGCGATTTCGCTGACTTCGTTGCAGGCGTTGTGGCGTGCGCCGAAGCTCGGGCCGCCGATGTACACGGCGTCAGCGCCATGCAGGATGGCCTCGCGGGCAATGGCGACATCGCGGGCAGGGCTGAGCAATTCCAGGTGATGCTTGGGCAAGGACATAGTTTTTTTAGTCAGGCGGTCACGGGCAAGGGGCGCATTGTACCTGTGAAACACCCAGGCGGCACCAGCGTGCCGATATCAGGTACGAAGGACCTAGCACAATACGAGGCAATGCATAACTGTAAAGTCTGTCAGTTGTCCTTCCGCGTCCAAAGCGTGAACATCGGGTGGGAGCGGGAAAGTCGCTCTGGCCTATATCACGCAAGACATTGGAGATTAATATCATGAAAGGTAATAGCGCCTTCGCGACGATTGGTATCTCGGATTTCGCGTCGTTTAAATCTCGTCCTCGGAAGACGGCCGAGGTGTATTACAAAGCGGTCGTTTCACCCAATCATCCGGGCATTGGCAAGCCAATATTCTCCGCTACTCGGCATCTTTATTTCGGCACAAAGGAAACGTTCAGCGTTATTGGTCAATATTTTACGGACGAGGTGGGTGAGATTATTTCATTTGTGATAGATCGCTCCCTTACGGACGGTACGCATGAAGTTGGCGGGTTCGGAAGTCCCGTGGCGGGATTGATGACTATGTCGCATGAAATTTTATATGCGAAAACAGGAACGATAGAGTTTGCGCGCAAACACGAAGAAGGTATCGATTCGATTACGGCAACATTCAATTTTGAGATCGAGCACCGCGGGCAAACATACCGGGTATCAGAAGGTAAACTGTTTGTTGTAGCTAGCGGTCCGCTTCAAGTTTTGTGAATAGACCGTTGACGCCAATTCGCTCAACGGGCGAGCCAGCGCTTGCCAAACGGCCTCATCCTGGTGGCTGCTGTGTTTGGCGCGCGCCCTTAAGTATTTTTCACAGCGTATGCCGCACCCGGAATCGTGGCGGCAGCCTACGCTGTATTTCCGCAAATCAGCCCTTGGCCGCCATCGCCGTCACTTCCACACGCATCCCTTCAACCGCCAGCGAGGCGACGCCCACCGCTGCCCGCACTGGCCAAGGCTTGGCGAAATAGCGTTTGTACACTTCATTGAAAGCCCCGCGATCGCCCATGTCGGTGAGGTAAATGGTCAGGTGCAGCACCCGGTCCATCGAACTGCCGGCACGTTCCAGCGCGACTTTCAGTGCTTGCAGCGTGCACTCGCTCTGCTCGGTGATGCCGCCGAGTTCCAGGCTGCCATCGGCGCGGGTTGGAATCTGCGTGGAAACCATGATGCCGCCGAAGGTGGCAACGTCGGAAGAAATCGAATCGGTGTCGGGATCCGGCGTGAAGATGATGTCTTGATTGGCCATGGGCATCTCTTGTTTGAGTGAATGAAGATTGCGGCAGTTTACAGATTGTTTTCCGCCATGGCCCGGTCGGGTACCGCAACACGTTTGTATAAGCATGTATCAACCCTCAGCGCATACACACGGCAACACCAAACTGCGCCTTCGAGACACATCCGCCCTACATGCCGAGCCCAAAGTAGCCCTCACACCAACACTACGTTCAAGAGGGCATCACCATGTACCGTCAAATGTTTCTGGCTTCTGCCGTTATCTTCGCCTCCCTGACCGGCTTCGCCCATGCGGCGGATGCGCCGGCAACGAACTGGCAGAAAGGTCTGAGCCGCACCGATCTGGTTCGTCAGGATCTCGGCGCTGACAATCGCGAGGTGATTCAGGCGCGTATCGATTTCGATGCTGGCGTCACCTCACCTCGGCATGCGCATCCCGGCGTGGAAGTCGCCTATGTCATCAGCGGCACGTTCGAGTATCAGCTCGAAGGGCGGGCGCCGGTGATACTCAAGGCCGGTGATTCGTTGTTCATTCCGGCGGGCGTCGCGCATGTGGCCAAAAACGTCGGCAACGAGAAAGGCGTCGAACTGGCCACATACGTTGTCCCGAAAGGCGAACCGCTGCTGATCCTCAAGCCATGAGGCGCCAGTCCGCTATTTCGAGCGCGGCTTGCTCATCGCGCGCTTGATGCGCATCCAGTCCTGATAGGCCGCCGTTCGTTTGGCGTCGGCCATAGCCTTGGCTTCGCTGAAACGGGCCCAGGCTTCAGGATTGTCCGTGTCGTTCTCGATGATCCTGTAAGCCGCTTCTTCGAGCTGATCGGCCTCGCGGAACATCGAGGCATTCTCCGCCATCTCGTCATCCCACGAGCGGCCGAAACCGAATTTCAATGTGCGTTCTGTCATTTCACGTGATCCTCCTCCCAGACCAAAGGTACTGATTCTCGCCATTGCACCTCGGTCACGCCAAAGCGTTCCGCCATCGGTTTGGAGAAACGTTTCAACGGAGGTCGCCCGGGGCGGGGGATGGGCGCGATACCCGCGTCACAACTTGCCCATTGCCACGCTTCGGCATTGTTCATGGTTTTTGTGCGAATGACGAATGACCTGGGCTTCCCGTGAAGCAGGTAATCGATCACGTACAAGTCCTCTCCGCTCATACATTTCCTCCGGCTGTTAAGAAGAGGGATATCTGGCGAAATGAATAATTCAGAGAAATTGAAACGGGCGTGATGACCGGCTGATTGGGCGATTTGTAAGTCTGTACGGCAGAGTGAATCTGTACAACTTCGTCTGGAATTTTTGGCTGAATTGCCGGCTGTTAAGGAACGCGCCTGCTACGACGCGTTATCAAGTGGGACGAGTCAGGAGTAGATGCACGAGCAGACAAAGTCCGCGTGAACCTCGGTGTCTTCAATCGCCGTAATAAGGCCTGAATGCATGGCTTCTTCAGGATTGATGATGCGCGGCGCTGCTGTCAGATATTTCTCTGTCTCCAGCGCATTTTTTCCGTTGCTCGTACGCTCGGCGACAATCTGGGCGTAGAGGTGCAAGTCGTAATCCAGGCTCATGGCGTATTCCGACATGCGCGAATGATCGACCGAACCTTGCAGGTGCCAATGAAATGGGTGAAACAGAAACTTGCTGTGGGTACAGGCGGTGCGGCGCTGGCCGGCCAGAAAGACAATGTTGCCCATCGATTCGACCGTTCCCAAATTGTGGGTGTGTACCGGAATAGGCAGGGCCAACAGGAAGTTGTACATCGTGAAACCGTAACTGCATTCGCCGCCCATGGTGGCGATGTTGACGATCAGTCGCGGTGCATCTTCCTTTACGGCGAGCGAGGCTTTATCGATCAATTGGCCGCAGGTCGAGGCATTGATCGGGCCGGTGAAGTTGATGACATGAACAGGCATGGCGATTCCCTCGGCTGGTCAGGACTCCTAAGCAATAGCTGTAATTTCGCTTGAATGAAAGTGGGCAGGGGAGCCGCGCTCCCCTGCACCCGACGCATCAACTGTTGCGCCCGCCACCATGGCTGTTCTGACCACCTTTGTGTCCAGCTTCAGAGGCTTTTTCCCGATCGTTGGCAAAGTTGCCGCCGCTGCTCTGGCCGCCCTTGCTGCCAGCTTCGGACGCTCTGTCCCGATCGTTGGCAAAATTGCCACCGCTGTTCTGGCCACCTTTGCTGCCGGCTTCGGAGGCGCGCTCAGGATCATTCTTGAAGTTGCCGCCACTGTTCTGGCCGCCTTTACTGCCGATTTCCTGATAGAACTCTTTATCGTGCGAAGCCGAAGTGGCATCACCACCTTTCTTGCCTGCTTCGTTAACCGACATGCTGCCTTGTTTATCTTGTGCCATTTCAAACTTCCTCATTTTCTCTATATAGGCACTCGGCGAATCAAGGATGCACAAACTACGTGCCGTCGTTGTTCGCGAAATGCTCATAAAGTTTACTGATGTCGTTTGCTTTAGTTGGTCTGGCTTGTCTTGTGACTACAGGTTAGACCTTTGTGCTAAGAGGAGCGCTCATAAGTCGGCGTTGTATCCGGTGTCCGGGAGTTTTCAGAATTTACTGCAAGTTCCCGGCGTTCATAACATTCCTGCTGAACACTTTCCCGGTATCTTGGACTGATTTGCTGTCGTTCGACACAAGGTGACACCGACGGACTGTCCGACCTGGTCACGTACGAACTGCGCACTGCTTCGGGATACACTTCCGCTCCCTTGTTTCGTTGCACTTCGCCTCGTGCGAAAGCCGGTACCGTTCTCATGATTACGCTCCATCAGCTGATTTCAAAGGGCAGCGAGGCTGCCCTTGTACCGCTAGCTCAGGACTTGCGACCGCCGCCGTGGCTGTTCTGCCCGCCTTTGCGGCCAGCCTCGGATGCTTTTTCACGATCATTGGCAAAGTTGCCGCCCGACGACTGACCGCCTTTCTTGCCGGCTTCAGATGCCTTTTCACGATCGTTTGCGAAGTTACCTGGATTTTTATTTCCTGTGGTCATGATAGCTCTCCGATATCAATTAACGTTTCGCTAGTTATGTCCGTTGTCGCACCGGACATCTACTCCGATTACGAGCCGGCGAAAAATGTTTTGAAAATTTTTCCTCAGGCCGATGAACGGTAAGTTTGTGATGAAACTTATACAGCCTGCTGTTTTCTGCGCCGCTTCGTATAACTTTTCGAGTTGCTGGTTGATGTGCAAAAGAGGTTGGAGTTTGTTACCGCTTCGCTTCGGAATTCTGACCATTTGTCGGTGCGAAGTTGAACTGTGATTGGCTGAAACTAGAGTCTGTTAAGTGTATGTATTAACTAGTCTGAGGACATTGAGATGACCAATCATCACAAGGATCAACCGTTCGCTGAAGACCCACAGAAAATCAAGGAAGCCGGCAAGAAAGGCGAGAGTCCAGTCAACGTGAAAGTTGATCGGGCCGAGAAGGCACGCGTCGGCGGGCAGCACAGCCATGGAGGCGGCCGTACCGGCAAGGGCGACTGAGTCGGTCGGAAAAGTACCAATCGGCGTCCTCTCTGCGCCGATGCAGAGAGGACTGCTACGCGGAGGCCTATCTGAACCGTGGCAACGGCCGGTCGATCGGTTTGAGCGTCGAGAGCGTATCGCGAATCAGCGGCGCATCTTTTTCGATGTCGTGCAGCCGGTCGCGAATTCGCAAAGCCGTCGGATGCCCGCCCTGATGATCAACCCAGTCGGCAATCTCTTTGCAGGCGGCTGCGAGGCGCGCCTGGCGGGCGTCGAGCAGGGTGAGGAGGGTGGTGATGGACTCTTTTTCGGACATGAAACACCTCCGTTCGCTGAAACGGCTGAGTTGCAACAAAAAGTCCGCGTGGCGCGAACCTTCAGATCAACTATAGAAGACCTGTGTGATCGTGCAAAAAATACCCAGTTCAACTCGTCGGCGAAACCCGTGTAGGGGTGCGTTACGCTGGAGATCAAGACGCCTCGCTTACCTCACACATCCGCTCGAGAAACATCGCCAAGGCTACTTCCTCAGCGCGCAGGCCTTTGCGCACGCGCGGTCGGGGCAGTTCGGCGAGGGCGCCGAGCATGAAATGTTCGACCACTGCGGGGTGGATGTAGCACTTGCGGCACACCGCCGGCGTGTTGCCCAGCTGTTTGGCGACGTTCTTCACCGCTTCTACCACATGGCGCTTGGCTTCGGTTTCCGACTCATGCTGCAACTCGCGCAGCACCGACAACGCCAGGGCGCTGCCCGCCCAGGTGCGATAGTCCTTGGCGGTGAACGCCGCGCCGGTGAGCTTTTGCAGATAGGCATTGACGTCGGAGGAGGTGACGGTGTGCCGTTCGCCGTGTTCATCAAGGTACTGAAACAGGTTCTGCCCGGGGATCTCCAGGCAGCGCTTGATGATTCGCGCCAGGCGACGGTCCTTGACGGTGATCTGGTGCTCGATGCCGCTCTTGCCACGGAACTGGAACAGGATCGCGCTGCCGTTGACCTCGACATGCCGACTGCGCAACGTGGTCAAACCGTAAGAGCGATTGTCCCGTGCGTATTGGGTATTGCCGACGCGGATCAGCGTGGCGTCGAGCAAGGTAATCACCGTGGCCATGACCTTGTCGCGGCTGAAGCCCGGCTCATCGAGCAGCGCCTCGAGCTTGCGCCGCAGTTTGGGCAGGGCCATGCCGAAGTCGCGCAGGCGCGAGTATTTGTCGGCGTCGCGCACTTCGCGCCAGCGTGCGTGATAGCGGTACTGTTTACGCCCGCGCGCATCGCGGCCGGTGGCCTGCAAATGACCGCACGGGTCGGCGCAGATCCACACATCGGTGTAGGCCGGTGGTACCGCGAGGGCGTTGATGCGTTTGATTTCGTCCGGGTCGGTGATGCGCTGGCCCGACGGTTCGAAATAGACGAACTTGCCGCGCAGTTTTTTCCGGGTGATACCAGGCTGAGTGTCATCGACGTAATGCAGATCGGCGGGCAGAGCATCTGTCAGCACGGTATCGGGCATGGCGGTTTCCTTCGGTCATACGGCAGTCTGTAACTGATTGACCGCAGGCGCTGGCCGTCGTGCCGAATGTTTTACGCGAGCACCGCCACTGCCTTGATCTGTGCCCACAGCCGCTGGCCCGGATGCACGCCCAATTGGTCACGCGAGAAGCGGGTGATCCGCGCCAGCAGCGGCGTGCCGCCGGCATCGAGGCGGATCAGCACATGGGCACTGTTGTCAGCGGCCTGTTCGCTGATGACGGTAACGGGCAGACGATTGAGAATGCTGCTGGCTGCATCATTGTTCAGCGCCAGGCTGATGTCGCGGGCGTGCACTTTGCAGCGCAGAGCCTGGCCCACGGCCATCGGTGCATGGGTGACGCGAATGTTCATTGCAGTGGCCGGCAGTTGCAGGCTGAGCAATTGATAGGTGGCGTCGTAGGCGCTGACCTGGCCTTCGATGATCACCCCGGCGTCATCGCCCAGCGCCAAAGGCAGGTCCAGGCGCGCAAGGGTTTCACCGATTGGGCCGCTGGCGAGGGCTTTGCCATCACGGAGCAATACCAAATGATCGGCCAGACGCGCGACTTCGTCCTGGGCATGGCTGACGTACAGCAGCGGAATATCCAGTTCGTCGTGCAGGCGTTGCAGGTACGGCAAGATTTCGCTTTTGCGCCGGCTGTCGAGAGCCGCCAGCGGTTCGTCCATCAGCAACAGTTTCGGGCTGGTCAGCAGGGCGCGGGCGATGCCGACGCGCTGCCGTTCGCCGCCGGACAGATGATGTGGATGACGCTCGAGCAAATGGCTGATGCCGAGCAGTTCTGTGGCCTGGTTCATATCGACCCGGCGTTGCGACTTGGCGATGCGTTTGAGACCAAACTCCAGATTGGCCAGCACCGACAGATGCGGGAACAGGCTGGCTTCCTGAAACACATAGCCGAGCGCACGTTTATGCGGCGGCACGAAGATGCCCTTGGCACTGTCCTGCCAGACCTCATCGTTGATCTGCACAAAACCCTGCTCTGCGCGCTCCAGCCCGGCGATGCAGCGCAGGCAAGTAGTTTTGCCCGAGCCGGAATCGCCAAACAGCGCGGTGACGCCGCGGCCCGGCACTTGCAGATCGATATCCAGTTCGAACCCCGGATAAGTGCGTTTCAGGCGTATATCAATCATTGATCAGCTCCAGCCTGCGCGGGTCTTGCGGCTGGAGTACAGCGCCAGCAACACCAGAAACGAAAACACCAGCATCGCCGCGGACAGCCAGTGCGCCTGGGCATATTCCAGCGCTTCGACATGGTCGTAAATCTGCACCGATACCACGCGGGTCTTGTCGGGAATGTTGCCGCCGATCATCAGTACCACGCCGAACTCACCCACGGTGTGGGCGAAGCCGAGAATCGCTGCGGTGATGAAGCCGGGGCGCGCCAGCGGCAGGATCACGCTGAAGAACGTGTCCCAGGGATTGGCGCGCAAGGTCGCCGCGACTTCGAGCGGGCGGGTGCCAATTGCCGAGAAAGCGTTTTGCAGCGGTTGCACCACGAAAGGCATGGAGTAGATCACCGAGCCGATGACCAGCCCGGTGAAACTGAACGTCAACGTGCCCAGCCCCAGCCATTGAGTGAACTGACCGAGAAAACCGTGCGGCCCCAGCGCCAGCAGCAGATAAAAACCGATCACCGTCGGCGGCAGCACCAGCGGCAGGGCAACGATGGCGCCGATCGGGCCGCGTAACCAGGACGAGGTGCGCGACAGCCATAACGCGATCGGTGTGCCGATCACCAGCAGGATCGCAGTGGTCAGTGACGCCAGTTTCAGGGTCAGCCAGATCGCAGCGAAGTCGGCACTGGTCAGCGACATTTACAGTTCATACCCAAAGGATTTGATCACCGCAGCGGCTTTCGGGCCCTTGAGGTAATCGACCAGAGCCTTGGCAGCAGCGCTGTCCTTGCCTTTGTTCAAGATCACCGCGTCCTGTTTGATCGGATCATGCAGGGTGGCCGGAACAATCCATGCCGAGCCGCTGCTGATTTTGCCGTCCTTGTAGATTTGCGACAGCGCCACAAAGCCCAGTTCGGCGTTGCCGGTGGAGACAAACTGGTAGGCCTGCGTGATGTTCTGGCCTTCGACGATTTTGCTTTTCGTGGCTTCTCTCAACTGGAGTTTTTCCAGCACCTGGGTGGCGGCGAGACCGTATGGCGCGGCTTTCGGGTTGGCGATGGACAAGTGCTGGTATTGGTTGGTTTTCAGCACGTCACCCTGTGCATCGACATAACCTTCTTTTGCCGACCACAGCGCTAGCGTGCCGATGGCGTAGGTGAAGCGCGAGCCTTTGACGGTTTCGCCTTCCTGTTCGAGTTTTGCCGGGGTGCTGTCGTCAGCTGCGAGAAACACTTGGAACGGTGCGCCATTCTTGATCTGGGTGTAGAACTGGCCAGTGGCGCCGTAAGCGGCGACCAGTTTGTGGCCGGTGTCTTTTTCGAAGTCGGCAGCGATCGCCTGGATTGGCGCGGTGAAGTTGGCGGCGACCGCCACTTGCACTTCGTCAGCCTGCGCGGCGCCGATGCTGAACATTGCGAGGAGTGAAGCGAAGCAGGCAGGGGCGAGGCGTGTGGCAGCAAGTGTCATGTAAAGGCTCCGTGATCGGCGGTAAATGCTTTGCTTTGGATAACGCCGATACACGGGCGCAATCGCTGTATACGGAAATATATAGCGATACGCCGCCAAGTGGCGAGGGAATGAATCCGCTCGCCGCGTAAATTCAATGACGGTTGAGTTTCGCGAAGGCGCCTTCGGCCAGTTGCCGGGTCAGTTCAGCGCTGCCGATATCCTTGCCGAGCGTAAGCGCCTGTCCGGCCCAGAGGTTGGCAAAGTCGGCGTCATCCTTGGCCCGCAGCGGCATCAGCGCACCGCCAGCCAACGGGAAGGCCGGCGCCTGCGCTGACATCGGGCCGAGTTCACGCATCGCCCGATTGACAATGCCCCGTGCCGGGCGTCCGGTAAAAATGTTGGTGATGGCGGTCTGGCTTTCCTTGGCGGTGCGCAGGGCCTTGTGGTGTGAGGCGCTGACTTTGGCTTCCGGCGTGAACAGGTACGCCGTGCCGACTTGCACCGCCGAGGCGCCGAGCATCAACGCCGCTGCAACACCCCGCGCATCGCTGACCGCGCCCGCCGCGATCACCGGCACTTTTACCGCGTCGACCACCTGCGGCACCAGGGCGAAGGTGCCGACCTGGGTGCTCAGATCATCGCTGAGAAACATCCCGCGATGGCCACCAGCCTCATAGCCCATGGCGATGATCGCGTCGCAACCGTGTTGCTCCAGCCAGATCGCTTCTTCGACCGTAGTCGCAGACGAAAGGATTTTCGCCCCGGTCGCCTTGACCCGATCAAGCAGGGTTTTATCCGGTAGCCCGAAATGGAAACTCACCACCTCGGGTCGGAACTCTTCGAGCACGGCACACGCGGCCTCGTCGAACGGAGCACGGTTGGACACCGGCGTCGGCGCCTCGAAATCGGCACCGAGTTCGCGGTAGTAAGGTTCGAGCAGGTTTTTCCAGTCACGGGCCCGCTGTTCGTTAGGCGCCGATGGCTGGTGGCAGAAGAAATTGACGTTGAACGGCTTGGTGGTGTGCTGGCGAATTGTTTTCAGTTCTTCGCGCAGTTGCTCGATGCTCAGCATCGCTGCGGGCATTGAACCGAGGCCACCGGCATTGCACACGGCAATCACCATCGAAGAGTTGGTCGCCCCGGCCATCGGGCCCTGGATGATCGGCAGTTCGATACCGAGAAGATCAAGGATGCGGGTGTCTGGCCACTGGCTCATATAGCAATTCTCCGAACGATGAAACGGGCAGGGACGGCACGCGGTTTTTAACAGCAAAACCGGATGCGGGGCCAGTCTGAAATTCTGAACATCACGTGCAGTTTTTCAGCGTCGGTGCAATCCTCCGCCGCCACCGCCAAACGAACGGTTCATCATTTGTGAAGAATGGTTGAAGTTGTGCGTGCGCTGATTGCCGAGATTACGTGCGGCGGATTCGCGGTTGAGATTCTGCAATTGCGCATTGTTGTTCGCGGGTCTGGTGCGGTTGGCACCGCTGCCGGCCACGGACTGCCAGCCGTTGTCGGTTTTCTTGTAGACGTTGCCGTCGCGCCCGGCATAAACATTGTCGCCGACCCGCGCGGCGCCGCCGTTGCGGCCATGGATACCGCCGTATTGCGTGGTGTTGCCGGTATTGGGG
>NZ_JASCPT010000056.1:0-36967 GCF_029959775.1 Pseudomonas sp. PS01270
ACGGGATCGAAGGCACCTTGGCCTTTATGCAAAAGCGTAACCCGCGGGGGGCTATCTGAAAGCTTCGCGAGCAAGCTCGCTCCCACATTGGATCTGGATCACTTACAAATCTCTGTGGGAGCGAGCTTGCTCGCGAAGAGGCCAGCACCTGCGACGCAACTTCTGAGGAAATAGCCCATGCCCACCCTCCACAAAATCCTGATCGCCAACCGCGGTGAAATCGCCTGCCGCATCCAGCGCACGGCCCAAGCGCTGGGTTATCGCACCGTCGCCGTGTTCAGCGACGCCGACGCCGATGCGCTACACGTGCAAATGGCCGACCAAGCCGTGCGTATCGGCCCGGCGCCGGTGCAGCAGTCGTACCTCAACATTGCGGCGATCCTCGACGCCGCCCGCCGCAGCGGCGCCGACGCGATTCACCCGGGCTACGGCTTCCTCTCGGAAAACGCCGATTTCGCTCGCGCCTGCGCCGAAGCCGGGCTGATTTTCATCGGCCCCAGCGTCGAAGCGATCGAACTGATGGGCAGCAAACGCCTGTCGAAAATCGCCATGCTCGACGCCGGCGTGCCGTGCATTGCCGGCTATCAAGGCGCAGCGCAGGACGACGCGACGCTGCTGGCCGAAGCCGAGCGCATCGGTTATCCGCTGATGATCAAGGCCAGCGCCGGCGGCGGCGGACGCGGCATGCGCCTGGTGCACGAGGCCAGCGAACTGGTGGCGCAACTGCGCACCGCGCGGTCCGAAGCAATGAACGGTTTCGGCAGCGACGAGTTGATTCTCGAACAGGCATTGATCGAACCGCGCCACGTCGAAGTGCAATTGTTCGGCGACCAGCACGGCCATCTGGTCTATCTCGGCGAACGTGATTGCTCGATCCAGCGCCGCCATCAGAAAGTCATCGAAGAAGCGCCGTGCCCGGTGATGACCGCCGAGCTGCGCCAGGCCATGGGCGAAGCGGCGCTTAAGGCCGGGCGCGCGGTGGATTATGTCGGCGCCGGCACCGTGGAGTTTCTGCTCGACGCGCGCGGGCAGTTCTACTTTCTGGAGATGAACACCCGTCTGCAGGTCGAGCATCCGGTGACGGAATTGATCACCGGGCTGGATCTGGTCGCATGGCAGTTGCTGGTTGCCGAGGGCCAGCCGCTACCGCTGACGCAGGAGCAGATCCGTCTCGACGGTCACGCCATGGAAGTGCGCCTCTACGCTGAAGATCCCGCTGCGGATTTTCTTCCGCAAACCGGCCGAATTGCCGCATGGCAACCGGCTTCGGATCACGGGGCGCGGATCGATCACGGTCTGCTTGAAGGCCAGTCGGTGAGCCCGTTCTACGACCCGCTGCTGGGCAAACTGATCGCCCACGGTGCAACCCGCGAAGAGGCGCGGCGCAAATTGTTGCGGGCGGTGCAGGACACCGTGCTGCTTGGCGTGCAAAGCAACCAACGCTTGCTCGAAGGCCTGCTGCAACATCCGCAGTTCATCAGCGGCGACTTCAGCACCGCTTTCATCCAGCAACATTTTTCCAGCCATGCCTGCCTCAATACTTATGTGCCGACGACGGCGCAACTGGCGATTGCCGTGGCGTTGTTCTATCAGGCCAGCGCCCTGCCCCATCGCGCCCCGTTGAATGGCTGGCGCAACAACGCTAGCGTGCCGTTGCACTATCGACTCGGCAGTGACGAACAGGACTGGACGCTGTCGGTGCTGGCGCGCAAAACCGGCGAGTTGGTCGTGCAGGCTGGCGAAAGCACTGTGGAGGTGAAAATCATTGAGCACGCCGCGCAATCGATCATCATCGAAGTCGATGGTCTGCGCCAGCGCCACGCCTATCGTCTGCACGATCGGCAGCTGTGGCTGTTCACCCATCCGGGCAGCCTGCGCCTGGAGGATCGAACTCATGCGCCGATCGACAGTCAGACCAGCGTCGCCTCCGGCACCCTGAAAGCCCCGATGGACGGTGCCATTGTCGATGTGCTGGTCAGCGAAGGCAGTACGGTCAGCAAGGGTCAATTGCTGGTGGTACTGGAGGCAATGAAAATGGAGCATCCGTTGAAGGCCGGCATCGATGGCGTGCTCAAACGGGTGCAAGTGAAGGTTGGCGATCAGGTAAAAAATCGTCAGGTTCTGTTGCAGGTCGAGTAGTCGCCCGGGCACAAGCGCGGGGTTTGACTACGCTCTGATAAATCAGAACGCGGAAATCAGGAACCCTGCGATGCCCCATTGGCTGGTCATAGATCTGGAAGCCACCACAGACGAGGGTGGCTGGCCGGTCACGGAAATGGAAATTATCGAGATCGGTGCGACCCTGGTCGACCGCGCCGGGCGCGAGCAGGATCACTTCCAGCGCTTCGTCAAACCGACCCGCCGGCCATTGCTGACGCCGTTCTGTCGGGAGCTGACACACATCACCCAAGCCAACATCGATTCGGCGCAACCGCTGAGCGAGGTCTGGCCGGCCTTTGAGCGTTGGCTGACGCAGCATCAAACTCGTCTGGAAGGCTGGGCCAGTTGGGGCGGTTACGATCGCCAGCAGTTGCTCCAGGAGTGGCAGCGCCTGAACATCGACAGCGGCCTGAGCAAAGTCCCGCACATGAACCTCAAACAGCGCTTCGCCAAGGCCCGGCGCCTGGAACGACCGCTGGGGCTCAACGGCGCGTTGCAACTGGCGGGCATGCAGTTCAACGGCCAACAACATCGCGCGCTGGAAGATGCCCGCAATACTGCACGGTTATTGCCGCTGGTCCTGCCGCTTTAGACGCGTGACGGCGCGAAAAGCCTTGTGCATACTGGCCGCCCCCTTTTAAGCCCTTTTCGAGGAATCCGCCCATGTTTAAAGTCAACGAGTACTTCGACGGCACCGTCAAGTCGATCGCCTTTGGCACCGCTGAAGGTCCGGCGACCATTGGCGTCATGGCCCCGGGCGAATACGAATTCGGCACCAGCCAGCGCGAGATCATGCATGTGGTTTCCGGCGCGCTGAGCGTAAAACTGCCAGACAGCAGCGACTGGGAAACCTTCGCCGCCGGCAGCCAGTTCAACGTCCCGGCCAACAGCAAGTTTCAGCTGAAAGTCGAAGTGGATACCGCTTACCTGTGCGAATACCGCGGCTGATCCCGCCGGTTTCACAGCGCAAAAAAATGCCCGCGTCCAAAAGACCCGGGCATTTTTCGTTTCAGCGACAACCTATTCGAGAATTTCCACCGGCATGCCAACTTCCAAGCGGCCTTTGCCGTCGTTGACCAGATTCTGTCCGAACATCGCGCCATCGGCGGTGCTGCGGTGTTTCTGCAACGTCGCGAACGGCTCGCGATCGGCGCTGCGCTCACCGGTTTGCGGGTCGACAGTGGTCATGATGCAACGCGCGCACGGCTTGACCACGCGGAATTCGATATCGCCGATGCGAATGCGTTTCCATTGGTCCTCGGCGTAAGGCGCGCTGCCTTCGATCACCAGATTCGGACGGAAGCGCAGCATCTCCAGCTCTCGCCCTACCGCTTCCGAGAGCGCCAGCCGCGAGGCTTCGCCGATCAGCAGCAATGGATAACCGTCGGCGAACGCCACTTGATCGTCATCCTTGCCGAACCCCGACTGCGTGGTGCGCGCCCGCTCGAGTGGCATTTGCACCAGACGTGTCGGCTTGCCGAGGAAGTCGCTGACAAACCGCGCGGCTTGATCGCCGGCGTCCGGCACCCGCAGGGTGTCACGCCAGATCGTCACACCGCGCAGTTCGGCGTCGGCAGCGGGCAGCGCGACTTCGATAGACCCCTGCTCGGGAGCGCTGAGGGTCAGACCGCCGCCGGCATTCCATAACGCCGACAACTGACTCATCTTCGCTTCGGCACGCTGGGTCAGAAAGCGCCCGCTGGCCTCGTCCACCAGCATCCAGCGTCGGTCGCCCGCCAGCCCGAGCTTGTCCAGCTCAATGCTTTGCAGGATTTCGCCTTTGCCGGATTTCAACGGGTAACGATAAAGCGCGCTCAGACGCAGCATGGCCAGCTCCCTGATGGAAAAACGCCACCCTATACGAGCTTCGATACCGAATCAAAGCCGTCATTAATGTAAGTACAGTTCTGTGGGAGCGAGCCTGCTCGCGAAGAGGCCGGCACATTCACCATCAATGTGTCCGACCCTGCGCTTTCGCGAGCAGGCTCGCACAGGAAGCAAGATGTGCGTGTTTCAGGCCGGCACGGCGTCGAGCATCAGACGCTGGCGCACCACGTCGACCAGTTTGTCCGGCTGGAATTTGGAGAGGAAGTTGTCGCAGCCGACCTTCTTCACCATCGAGTCGTTGAAACTGCCCGATAGCGAGGTGTGCAGCACGACGTACAGGCCACGCAGGCGAGGGTCGTTGCGGATCTCCGTGGTCAGGCGATAACCGTCCATTTCCGGCATTTCCGCATCGGTGAAGATCATCAGCAGTTTATCGGTCATATGCACGCCGGTATCGGCCCAGGCCTTGAGCATGTTCAAGGCTTTCAGACCGTCACTGGCAATGTGCATCTTCACCCCGAGCTGGCCGAGGGTATCGCGCAATTGCGAAAGCGCTACGTTGGAGTCGTCCACCAACAACACTTCGCGGCCACGGGCGCGCTCCAGTACCGGGTCGTCGAGTTTCTCGCGCGACACCTTGGCGTTGTACGGGACGATTTCAGCGAGGACTTTCTCGACGTCGATGATCTCCACCAGTTGATCGTCGACCTTGCTGATCGCGGTCAGATAATGCTGGCGACCAGCACTGGTCGGCGGCGGCAGAATGGCTTCCCAGTTCATGTTGACGATGCGGTCGACACCGCCAACGAGGAAGGCCTGCACCGAACGGTTGTATTCGGTGACGATGATCGTGCTGTTCGGGCCCGGCACCAGTGGGCGCATACCGATTGCCTGGGACAGGTCGATCACCGGCAGGGTCTGTCCGCGCAGATTGACCACGCCGCAGACGAAAGGATGACGCTGCGGCATCAGGGTCAGCTTGGGCAGCTGCAGCACTTCCTGAACCTTGAACACGTTGATCGCGAACAGCTGGCGTCCGGCCAGGCGAAACATGAGGATTTCCAGGCGATTCTCACCCACCAGTTGCGTGCGTTGGTCTACCGTGTCGAGAATGCCGGCCATCAATGACTCCTGGGCTTGTTCTGATGAATTCACTATGGGGGTTTATCGGCTGCATTCAGCTAATCTTGATTGCTGTAAAGCGCGTCGCTAAAAATGCCATAAACGGCCATTGATGTCACACTGACATCATGCTTTACTGGCAATCGTGATTTCATCTGCTAGATTCATTGCGGCGCGACCTCGGTTTGCACGTTAGGTTCCCGCGCCTAAGGGATTCCCCTAGGATCAATCAGGCCCAACCTGATATTCGCCATTTCCAATAGCCATTACTGTGACGCCATTCTCATTGCATGAACGGAGTCAGGCTATTGTGTGCGATCGCAATTCAGTGGCAACCCACCCTCTGGAACCCCTCGGTCCGTGCACCTGCACCGCCGGGCGCGATCTGCCGACGATTCACGATCGTCGCCACACACGGCCATCCGTCAACCAACACGACGTGGTGGAGATGAACATGCCAATCGACCGTAAAGACTGGGCGCAACGCTTCCCCGAATTTCTGGTCGAGGCCGAAACGCTTCTCGCCAAGTCCGAAGAATGCCTGAGCCATCTGCAACTGATCAGCAATGACAAGGATGCCATCGACTGCATGCTCGGCACTCTGCTGAAGCTTGCTGGCCGCGCCGAAGCCTTGGCACTGGAAGCAATCTCCGAGTTTTCCCTGCACATCTACAGTCTGCTGAATCTGACCCAGGATCGCGTCGATCTGCACGAACAGGCCCTCGATGCCTTGCGAGACTGTTTCACCCTGATGGCATGGCAGCTTGAGCTGGTCGATCATAAAACCGGACAACTGAGCCTTGATGGCAGCGAGCAGACAGCCCTGCTTGAGGCCTTCGCGGCACAAATGGGCCAGGACACGTTCGAACCGAAGATGATGAGCAAACGTTTGCTCTCTGCGCCCTTTACCGCGCATCAGGCTTAAGCCTGCAATCCGCGATATTGTCGTAAATGAATGCTTCGTACCTGAAAGCGACAATCCGGGGCAAATAATCTGCCCGACCAACGGCTGATTTCCAGATGCCGCCATCAGGGTTTTCCCTGTGTGTTCCCCGAGACACTTCCAGGCAAAATCGAAGTCGTCCAACTACAAGAATTCCAACTTTTTCCAATATGGAACTTGCGTCCACGATCCGGTATTTCCTGACTGAATGGACATATATAGCGACCGCGACCAACGGTATGTTAAGTGGTATTATGCCGCCGGTTAATTACCTGCCGTTTAATGGCACAGTGACTCCAGCGTTTCATCAGCAATGTTATTGCCGGTCAATGATTGCTTAACGAATGCGGTATGAATCAATAACATAATTGACAGTATTTCCACACAGAGATCCGCCAGTCACCGGTCGGTCTGCCCGCAGCGAACATCCATTGGCTCCATCCGTTATGTACGCCAGTCTCAAGTCACTCATTACATGGCCACCTTCTCGGGAAAACGCCCGGCGCTTCACACTTGTTCTGTGTGTTCTGGCGACCTTGGGCAGTCTGCTGGCGTATGTTGTTTCCGCACGCCTTCCCTTGGGATTGCTGGCACTCGACGTTGCCGCCACCGCGTGCGTCTGGGTGCAATATCGCTTGTCGCGCAAATCGATCAAGTTTCAGCCACAAGAGCTGGCTGATCGACTGCTGCAAGTCCAGGAAAACGAGCGCCATCGCCTCAGCCGTGAATTGCACGACGATATCGGCCAGTTGCTCACCGCCGCCAAGCTGCAAAGTGACTGGCTCAAACGCCGCCTGCCGGAAGATCTGCAGGAACAATGCAAGGTCCTCTGCGACACGCTGGATGAAACCCTGAACAAGGTGCGTGACGTCTCGGCGATTCTCAATCCACGTCAATTGACCAGCCTGGGACTCGAAGCCAGTCTGCGTGCGCATTTGCTCAAGACACTGGCCAACACGCCGGTCAACTGGAGTCTCGATTGCCAGCAACGGCTCAACGGCATCCCCGAGGAAATGGCCGTCGCGGCGTTTCGCATTGCCCAGGAAGCCGTGACCAACATCCTCCGGCACGCACAGGCAAAAAACCTGTTGATTCGGGTACAGCGATTGCCGCAAGGTCTGACGCTGTTGATCAGTGATGACGGCCTGGGTTTCGCCCCGGCGGCCGACCCGGCCAGAGAAGGTCAACGCGGCATGGCCGGAATGGCCGAGCGTATCGAACAGTTGGGCGGCACATTGAGCGTTATCAGCGAGCCGGGCAAAGGCACTCGAATCGAAGCACTATTCCCGTGGGCGCCTCGGGCACTCGAACGGGCCAGTACGAATAAGGTTATGCGTTGACTTGTAACTTACTTCTGGTGGATGACCACTCGCTGATCAGAGCCGGCGTGCGCGCTCTGGTATTGGATATTCCCGGTTACGCGGTAATCGGCGAAGCCAGTGATGGTTCGCAATTGCTTGAAATGGTCGAGCAATTGAGCCCGGACATCGTATTGCTGGACATCTCGATGAGAGAAACCGGTGGCCTGGAAGCGCTGCAACGGCTCAAGCGCGTGCGGCCGCAGAGCAAAGTGCTGATTCTGTCGATGCACACCGATCCGGCGCTGATCATGCAGGCACTGGAGTCCGGTGCCCATGGCTACCTGCTCAAGGACACCACGGCCACCGAGCTCGAGCACGCGCTGGAAGCCCTGCGCAACAACGAACGCTACCTCAGCCCGGCCATTGCCCATACGGTGATCAATCAGGCACTGACGCGAAACCAGAAAAGCCAGCCGGACGTCGCCGATTCGCACAATCTGACCGCGCGCCAGCTGGAAATCCTTCGCCTGATCGTGCGCGGTAAATCGACCCGGGAAATCGCCAACGGCCTGGGCTTAAGCGTCAAGACCGTCGAAACCCACCGCGCACAGATCATGAAGCGCCTGCAAATCTACGACGTGGCGGGTCTGGTGCTGTTCGCTGTGCGTGAACAGATCATCAGCCTTGATGACTGATTGACGGTTGTTGGCCCAATAACGGCGAGTCCTTCGGCAGATGCACTTGCAACGCTGCAGGTTTCGCAACAAATCGCAGACTGTCGCCTTCCAGCGGCTCGCCATCGAGATTGATGCTCAGCCCTTCGGCGACCTTGATCTCGACCCACGGCAATCGCGCTCGCACAAACATATTGTCGAGGCCGAAGCCCTCGCTCAGCAGATTCTTCAACGTGCCGACCAGCTCCTGCGGTGCTGGCAAAATGCTGATATCCAGCAAACCATCGTCGACTCGCGCCTCGGGGCACAGCACATGGCCGCCACCCGCCTGCCGTCCGTTGCCGATTCCCAGTGCGAGCAGTTCACCCTGCCAATGAAAATCCGGGCCTTGCAACTCGCCGTAAGCGGCATGCAGCTCGCTGAACCGGGTCAGGCCGGTAAACAGATAAGCGGCGCCGCCCAAAACCTTTTTCAAGTCTTCCGAAGTATTGGCGGTCACCTGGCTGCCGAATCCGCCGGTCGCCATATTGAGGAAAATCTGCCCGCCCACTTCGCCCAGATCGATATCCGAGGGCTGAACATCCAGTAGCTCAAGGGCTTCAGCAGGCTCCAGGGATATACCGGCGGCACGGGAAAAATCGTTGGCGGTGCCCAGCGGCAGGAGGATTAGACTGGCTTTTTGCGGATGCTGCGCCAGCGCTTCGGCAATATCGCGCAAGGTGCCATCACCGCCACCGGCGATGATTTTGCTGTAGCCGGCCGCCAACGCTTCCTCGACCAGACGCTGGGCGTCGCCGGCCTCCCAGGTCACTCGGACAGCCAGTTCCCAGCCTTGCTCACGCTTGGCTTCGACGGCAGCGCGGACATCTTCGTTGAGTGCCTGTTTGCCATGCAAGATCAGCAGTGCCCGGCGTTCACTCATAACGTCACTCCAAGAATTGAAATCGATTGAAACATCTTGACCACTGCGCGCGTTAAAAAAGCCGCAGGGATGGCGATTAATTGCTTTTCAAACGGCCAGCGTCCTACACAGCGGTATTTTTTCGTACGGAACAAGAGGAATCGGCTTAATTGACCCCGTCCGATCATTGGGTCACCGTGTGCCGGCAGCACCAACTTTCAACTCAATAACACAAGGATGTGCCGGTAATGAACGGATACCCCGCGATTCATCTCCATGAATCGAGCAATGGAATAATCAGCAAGCGTGCAGTTGCTACGACCAGCGAGTACTTCCATGCGCAACCATGAAACCAAGGCACCGGTGAGCCCGGTCGCCGCTCTCGCCGAAAGTCGTGCCAGCAAGAAACCAGATTTCTGTAACAGCGCCAAGACCCCTGGAGAGTTTGATATGGAACCCCGAGTCAGCGAGCTGGAGACTCACTTCAAATACATGCGCCGCGACATGGACGAAGTGCTCAATGATGTCCGGACGATCAAACACCGTCTGGCGTATTCGGCGGGTGCCACCGCTGTCATCCTTGGACTGCTGGGATGGGTGGCCAACAGCCGATTCGACCAGTTGGTGACGTTGATCAGCAACTGACCGAATCATTCGTTGCACGCGCCGTGCGTATCAGCCGACGCGTGCATGGACGAGATGGCCTACCCCAGAAGGTCACTGAGGGGAATGAAGCTCACTTCATCACCCTCGCTCAGCGTGCGGCCCTCTCGGACTTCCACCAACCCGTCGGCCCACGCGGCGCTACGCAGCACACCCGAACTCTGGTTGCGGTAAATGATTGCGCGCCCCTGCTCCAAACGCCCGCGCAAATATTCACGACGGTTGCCGGCCACCGGCCAGACAAAGCCTGCTGGCACTGCAAACTTGAGCGGCTCGACATCTTGCACACCCAGGCGTCGCAACAGATAAGGCCGCGTCAGCAAGGCGAACGTCACCAGCGTAGAGGCGGGATTGCCGGGCAGGCCAATCACCGGCACGTTGCGGAAATGACCGAACGTCAATGGTTTTCCCGGCTTGATCGCCAGTTTCCACAGGTCCAGCTCGCCTTCTTCACGCAAGGCAATGCCGAGGAAATCCGCTTCACCGACCGAGACCCCGCCGGTAGAGAGGACCAGATCGACATTTTGTAGCTCACCCAGCCGCGCCCGCGTCGCGGGTAGATCGTCCGGAAGAATTCCGCCATCGATGACTTCGCAGCCCAGACGCTGCAGCCAGCTGCACAGAAGTACGCGATTGCTGTTGTAGATCTGGCCCGGCCCCAATGCCTGACCGGGTTCAACCAGTTCGTCCCCAGTGGACAGAACCGCCACCCGCGGCTTGCGCACGACGTTAACCCCGGCACAGCCAAGCGAAGCAGCCAGGCCTTGCTCAATCGGTCCGAGCCGGGTTCCAGCTTGCAGCACCAATTCGCCGACCGTGGTTTCCTGCCCTTGCGGACGAATGTTCTGCCCGGCTTTCAAAGGTTCAAGAAAGCGCACTCGGCCGTCGGCCTGAACTTCGGCGTTTTCCTGCATCTCGACACAGTCGGCACCCGGCGGCAGCGGTGCCCCGGTGAAGATGCGTGCGCAGGTGCCTGGTTCCAAAGGTTGTGGAGATCGCCCGGCGAAGACCTTTTGACTGACCGGCAGCGGCTCGCCTTGCCAATCCGCCAGGTTCAAGGCGTAGCCGTCCATGGCGCTGTTCGGCCATGGCGGCAGATCCAGCGTCGAGATCAGATCTTCCGCCAGCACCCGCCCTTCGACTTGAGCCAGCGGCAAGTGCTCGCGCTCGACAATGCGCGACGCATCGGCCATGGCCAGCAAACGCTCGAGCGCCGTTTCGACAGGCAGCAAACTGCCGGTCTTGCCCGGCTTACCCACGGGATTCACAAGGCGCCGCCTGCTTCAGATGGGTGACGAAGTTGCAGGGACGATGACGGGCGTCCAGTTGCTCAGCAAGAATGCCATCCCAACCGGTGCGCACCGCATTGGTCGAACCCGGCAGGCAGCACACCAGCGTGCCGTTGGCCAGACCAGCCAAGGCCCGGGACTGCACGGTCGAAGTGCCGATATCGGCTACGGAGATCTGGCGGAACAGTTCGCCAAAACCGTCGACCTGCTTGTCGAGCAGGCATGCCACCGCTTCCGGCGTGCTGTCACGCCCGGTGAAGCCGGTGCCGCCGGTGATCAACACAACCTGAACCACATCGTCGGCAATCCAGTTGGCGACTTGCGCGCGAATTTTGTAGAGATCATCTTTAAGCAAAACCCGCTCGGCCAGCGCGTGACCGGCCGCGATCAAGCGATCAACGAAGACCTGGCCGGAGGTATCGGTTTCCAGGGTTCGGGTGTCGCTGACAGTCAGCACCGCAATATTGAGCGGCACGAAAGGTACATCAGCCTTGGCTTTCATAGGCTCTTCCAGTTGTAGGGGAAACAGCCCGGTGTTATATCACAGCGGCTCATTTTCCCGCCGCCCCTCTGGAGAGTCGTCATGCCCTCGAACAAGCCATTGCCACCCTGCTCCGTCCTGCTTCTGGCCGGTGGACGCGGTCAACGCATGGGCGGTCAGGACAAGGGGCTTATCGAATGGCTGGGCGAGCCTTTGATCGCGCATTTGCAGCGCAAGGTACGGCCGTTGACCGACGATCTGATCATCTCCTGCAACCGCAATCGCGAGCGTTATGCCGGGTTTGCCGATCAGTTGGTGATGGATGATGAAGGCGATTTCCCCGGGCCGCTGGCCGGTATTCGTGCCGGGCTGAAAGCGGCGCGCCATGCGCATCTGCTGGTGTTGCCATGTGATGTGCCGCGAATCGACGAGGCCTTGCTCGAAGACATGCTGATTACTGCCGATCTGCAACGTGAAAAACCTTTAATGCTGCGCCACGGCGAGCATTGGGAACCGCTGCTGTGCGTGATTCCCGTGGCGCTGTTGCCGGCATTCGAAGCAGCCTGGAATGCAGGCGAGCGCAGCCCGGGGCGGGTAATGCGCAGCCTCGGCGCCGGCGCATTGCAATGCCCTGACAACGACCCGCGACTGGCCAACCTCAACACCCCCGAATTGTTACATCTGCACAACACTGTGTCAGACTGACATTATCCAAGGAACTCTCACGCCTTGTTTACGTCTCAAGCTCAGTAACCAGAAGATTTCCCATTCGGAGACACACTCATGACTCAACGGACCCTCGCCACTTTCATGCTCGCACTGGGCCTGGCAACCCTCGCAGGTTGCTCCTCGCCAACAGTGATCACCTTGAATGACGGTCGCGAAATCCAGGCCGTCGACACCCCGAAATACGATGATGATTCGGGCTTCTACGAGTTCCAGCAGCTGGACGGCAAAGAGACCCGCATCAACAAGGATCAGGTTCGTACCGTTAAAGAGCTGTAAGGCTCCGCGTCGTTACCGGATACAGAAAAGCCCGCATTGTCATGCGGGCTTTTTCATGGGCGCTCGGAAAGCAGTTTCAGCATTACCACTGCAAGGTGATTTGACTCTCGAACTCCCGCAACTCACCGGTCACCGGGTCGATGAAGCGCAGGCCTTGCGCAAGCAGCTTCAACGGGTTGGCGTAGTCGTCCTCGACATCTTTCAACACAGTCGGATAAAACGGATCGTTGCAAATACTCGCTCCCAGCGCCGTCATGTGCACCCGCAGCTGATGCTTTTTGCCGGTCACGGGATACAGGCCATAGCGCCACAGATCACCATTTTTCTCACGCACTTCGACCGCCGTTTCGGTATTGCAGGCGCCGGGCCCTTCCTGCATGCGGAAAAACGGCTCGCCATCGACCAGGCGGCTCTTGTGCACCAAGGGGAAATTCAGCTCGGGCAACGCCGGGGCGATCGCTTCGTAGCGCTTGTCGATCTGCCGGGTCGGGAACAATGACTGATAGTCCGAGCGGGTTTGCGGGTTAGCCGAGAAGATCACCAGCCCTGCGGTGTGCCGGTCAATGCGGTGCAGCGGCACCAGATGCGGATTGTCCAGCCGACGGATCAGCCGCCGCAGCAGGGTTTGTTCGACATATTCTCCGGCCGGGGTGACTGGCAGAAAGTGAGGTTTGTCGGCCACCACCAAGTGTTCATCGGCATAGAGAATCGACTCGAGAACCGGGATCGGCTTTTCGTCCGGCACCTCACGAAAGTAATGAATGCGCAGCCCTTCCCTGTACGGCAAGTCCAGCGCAATTGGCTGGCCCTGCGCATCCAGCACCCGTCCGCGAGCAATCCGGTCAAGCCACTGTTCGCGGCCGATGGCACTGAAGTGCTCGCACAGGCAATCGAGTACCGTCAGCCAGGAACCGGGCGGCAGGTACAAGGTGCTGGCCTGATTGTGCGCAGCGGAAAATACGGGACTGGACATACGAAACAGAATTCCTCAATGCAAGCCGGCATTATCCAACAGTGAGGCAAAGCCACCTAGCGCAGTTTCATCAGGCCGGAATCGACTTGAGGGCCGCCGCTTCGGTGAACTCCTTCAGCCAGCGCAAGACATCGACCGCCTCCCAGCGCCCCGGGTCGTACAACGCGTATAACAGTCCCTGATAACCGACCACATCCAGCTGCTTGTGATAACCGGCGCGTTGAAAAAGGGCTTCGATTTCGGCAAAGCAGGTATTGAAATGCAGCTTGTTGAATGGCGTCTTGCCTTCCGTGACCAGCCCGTCCAGGCGCAATTCGAGGACGGCCTCGCGCACCACGTCCACCGACATCCGGTTAACGCTGCTCTTCAACTGTTCGACATTGACCACGGTTCATCCCTCTGACTCGATTGCTGTATGGACATACAGTAACCGAAGAAGTCAGCGAGCGCCAACGCAAGGATGTATCGCTGCGACCAGCGGAAGGATCAAGGCAAAATCAACAGCCTAAAAATGCCACCACCTGGTCGGCGCTGAACGGCCAATCCAGCTCCGCGCCAGTGTCAACGCGCCGCAGTACCGGGATGCGCAAGCTGTATTTTTCGAACCACGATTCGTCTTCGGCAATGTCCACCAGTTCAACCAGCAGACCATGCTCGACGAAGGGCATCAGCTCGGCTTCGGCGACTTCACACAGGTGACACCCGAGGGTGCCGAACAGCTGACATTCAGGAGGCATGACGGCATTACCGGAAAACAAGTGAGCCCATTCTAGGACGCCACTAAACCCTCGTCGACCCGGCGCCGCCCAAAGGACCCAGCGCTCCCGGCGCAAAATCCTGACGCAAATCATTCAGCGCAAATTGCAAATGCGTCATCCTCGCGGACTTTTTGCCTCTACGCTTCAGAGGCCAACGCCCTGACAGCGGAGTGTCCCGTGTTTGCAAATCTGTTGATCATCCTCGCCTCATCCCTGGTGGTGATTGCCCTGTTCCGGCGCCTGCGACTGCCGCCGGTGCTGGGTTACCTGTGCGTGGGATTACTGGTCGGGCCGAACGCATTCGACTGGGTCAACGAGAGCGAACATCTGCCCGATGTCGCCGAGCTGGGCGTGGTGTTTCTGCTGTTTTCGCTGGGTCTGGAGTTCTCCCTGTCGAAGATGATTGCGCTGCGTCAGGTGGTGTTTCGCCTCGGCAGTCAGCAAGTGCTGATCAGCACAGCGCTGCTCGGCACACTGTTGATGGGCCTGGGCATGCCGCTGATGCCGGCGCTGTTGCTCGGTGCAGGGTTATCGCTGTCATCCACGGCGATCGTGACCAAGGAGCTGGGCAGTCTTGGTGAAGTATTCAGCAGCCACGGCCAGAACGCGGTCGGCGTGTTGCTGTTTCAGGACGTTGTCGCGGTATTGCTGCTGACACTGGTTCCGGTCTTCGCCGGCACCAGCGAGCAGGCCTGGTATTGGGCCTTGCCGCTGACCCTGGGCAAAACCGTGGTGCTGTTCTTCGGCCTGCTGCTCGCCAGTCGCTGGTTGCTGCCACGGCTGTTTCATGAGGTGGCGGCCTCGCGCTCTGCGGAGCTGTTCGTCCTGCTGGCGCTGGTGATCGTGCTGCTGACTGCCTGGCTCACGCACTTGTTGGGGCTGTCGCCTGCACTCGGCGCTTTCCTCGCCGGCATGTTGCTCGGGGAAAGCCATTATCGGCACCAGATCGAAGCTGACATCCGGCCCTTTCGCGACATTCTGCTCGGCGTGTTCTTCGTCAGCATCGGCATGCTGATCGACCTGCAATTGTTCGTCAGTCACAGCCTGTTGATCATCGGCCTGACGCTGGGCCTGATGCTGATCAAAGGCATCGTGGTCGCGCTGCTGGTGAAGTGGCGCGGCAGTGACAGCGAAACCGCATGGCGCAGCGGTCTGGCCCTGGCCCAGGGCGGGGAGTTCTGTTTTGCCTTGATGGCGCAGATGCAGCAAAACAGCCTGTTGCCGGCCGAACCGGGCGCCCTGCTGCTCGCGGCGACGTTCTGTTCGATGCTGCTCACGCCACTGCTGTTGCGTGCGGCGCCGCGCATTGCCGCCGTGCTGCACCGCAAGCCCAATCAGGAAGCGCAGATCGAACAGATCAGCGCGCTCAACGCCGACCTCGACCAGCACGTGGTGATCTGCGGCTACGGTCGCGTCGGCCAGTCCATCGGCCGCTTCATGGGCAATGCCGGGCAAGCCTATGTTGCGCTGGACAACGATCCGGTGCGGGTGCAGGAAGCCGCATCTGCGGAAAGCGACGTGCATTACGGCGACTCGGCGCGTGGCGATCTGCTTACTGCGGTTGGCCTGTTGCGCGCCAGGCTGCTGGTGATTGCCGTGGATCAAAGTGACGTGGCGTTGCGCATTCTGCGCGAAGCCCGGCGACTCAACCGACAGGTGCCGATTCTGGTACGCACCCGTGACGACAGCCAATCGGCGGAACTCAGAGCCGCCGGCGCCACCGAGGTGGTGCCGGAGCTTCTGGAGTCGAGCCTGATGCTCGCTTCACATGCGCTGATCATGCTCGGCCTGCCCGCGCACAAAGTGCAGGAGAAGGTCGATCAAGTGCGCATCGATCGCTATCGCCTGCTCCACGGTTTCTATCCCGGAGCCAATGATGAGGAAATCTAGTCCTGACTCACCGCGCCGATCTTGTGCAGCGACAGGTCGGCGCCGTAATACTCTTGTTCCTGACTCAGGCGCAGCCCATGCAATGCCTTGATCGCGCCGTAGACGACGAAGCCGCCGAGCAGCGCGACCGCGACGCCAAGCGCAGTGCCGATCAACTGGCTGATCAGGCTGACACCGCCCAGGCCACCCAGCACAGACTGACCGAAGATGCCGCAGGCAATCCCGCCCCACACGCCACACAAACCATGCAACGGCCATACGCCCAGCACATCGTCGATGCGCCATTTGACTTGGGCAGCGGTAAAGCACCAGACAAACAAGGCTCCGGCGATCGCGCCGGTTACCAGCGCACCAACCGGATGCATCAGGTCGGATCCGGCGCAAATCGCCACCAGCCCGGCCAGCGGGCCGTTGTGCAGAAAGCCAGGGTCGTTGCGCCCAACGATCAACGCCGCGACGGTACCGCCAACCATGGCCATCAGCGAGTTGACCGCGACCAGGCCACTGACACCTTGCAGGGTTTGCGCGCTCATCACGTTGAAGCCGAACCAGCCGACAATCAGGATCCACGAGCCCAGCGCCAGAAACGGAATGCTCGACGGCGCGAACGCGACCAGGCGCCCATCGCGGTAGCGACCATTGCGCGGGCCGAGCAGCAGAACAGCGGCCAACGCCAGCCAACCGCCCACGGCATGCACCACCACCGAGCCGGCGAAATCATGGAATGCCGCGCCAAACTGCGCCGCCAGCCAGCCTTGCAAGCCGAAGTTGCCGTTCCAGATCAGCCCTTCGAAAAACGGATAGATAAACGCTACGATCAGCGCCGTCGCGCACAACTGCGGGACGAAACGCGCGCGTTCGGCAATGCCGCCGGAAATGATCGCCGGGATGGCGGCAGCAAAGGTCAGCAGGAAGAAAAACTTCACCAGGCCATAGCCGTGGTCAGCCGTGAGCACCGCCGCCGGTTGCATGAAGGTGACGCCATAGGAGATCCAATAGCCTATAAAGAAATAGGCCAGGGTCGAGACGGCGAAGTCGCTGAGGATTTTCGCCAGCGCGTTAACCTGGTTCTTCTGCCGGACCGTGCCGACCTCCAGAAAGGCGAAACCGGCGTGCATCGCCAGTACCATCACCGCACCGATCAGAATGAACAACGTGTTGGAGCTGTGAACCAGCGTGTCCACAGCGCTTTGCAGATTTTCCATGAGGAGGCAGACCCAAGGCTAAAAGGCACCAAAGCGGTTCATGCGGGCATTTCATGCACCAAATTACGACTCACCAGTCATTCAACGGCAGGGTCGATGAACTGATTTGGCGCATGAATCGATGTCCGAACACGAACCGCCGGCAAATGAATTAGAGTTTTTCTGCTTGGACGCCCGGCAACAGCGCACCTACGCCGAGCGACGCACCACGACACAGCAAAAGTTGTACCAGGCATTTGCACTGAACCTTCGCGCAAGGCTCATACTCGAACGCTTCAAAGCCACCTACGGAGATCCACCCATGGCCAGCATCAAGGCAAAGACTGCTCAAGAAATCCTGATGAACGACTTCCAGACTCTGGTCGCCGACACCGAACGCCTGCTCGAGCACACCAAGACCCTCGCTGGTGATCAGGCCGATGAGCTGCGTGCCCAGATCCACGACAGCCTGCTGCGTGCCCGGGAAACCCTGAAAGTGACTGAAGACACCCTGCGCGAACGCGGTCAGGCGGCGGTCACCGCTACTGAAGACTATGTATCGGCCAACCCATGGCAATCGGTGGGCATCGCTGCCGGCGTCGGCTTTCTGATCGGCCTGCTGGCAACTCGGCGCTGATCATGTCGATCGGTGAATCCGGCCCGACTGCGGGCACCGCCTCCTCCACGCGTCGCCTCGGCGCTGCCGTTCTGGGCCTGCTGCACAGTCATGTCGAGCTGTTCGGCATCGAATTGCAGGAACAGAAATCACGCACCGTCAGCCTGCTGCTGTTCGCCGGCCTGGCGTTGGTGTTTGCCCTGCTGTTGCTGGTAGGTCTGTCGACGCTGGTGATGATCATCTTCTGGGATACCTACCGCCTGGCAGCGATCATCGGCCTGTGCGTGTTTTACACGCTGGCGTCGATCTTCTGCGGCCTGCGCCTCAAAGCGGCGATTTTCGATGAGTCCTCGCCTTTCCACGGCACGCTCGAAGAGCTGGCCAACGACCGGGAGCGCCTGCTGCCATGAGCCTGCCTGAACTTCCGCACAACAGCTCACGCCGGGAAATGCGCAAGGCGCTGATCCGCCTGCGCATGGAAATGCACCGTCAGGAAATCCGCCACGAAACCGCGCAAGTGTTGCAACCGTTGCAGCGCATGCGTGGCATGAAACAGAACGTGCAGGACGGTTTTGGCATCAAGCACGCGCCGTTGTGGGGCGTGGCGGCGGTGACGCTGCTGGGTTTCCTCACCGGCAAAGGCTCGAAACGCAGCAGTGGTGGCGGTTTGACGCGACTGCTGCGTCTGGGCACGACGCTTGGGCCGCTGATCAGACTGGTCATGCACAGCTCGGGCAAACGCTGAAGCGCCCATCTGGCTACATTCTTGCAATAGCGCCGGGATGAATCTCCTTATCAGGAGATTCATCCCGCGTGCCTATCCGGCAAGCGCGGCCAAACCAAAAACAAGATTAAGGACTTGCCGTGATCGACGGGCAACCGCTCGCCTGTTTTCAGCCTTTCATCGATACCGCCACCGGCCGCATTGCTGGTGTGGAAGCACTCGGTCGCTTGCGCCAGAGCGATGGTCAACTGACCTCGGTCGGGCCATTGTTCGCCGACCCACGGACCCCGGCCACCGCCTTGCGCCGTCTCGATCGGCAGATCCGTGACCACGCCCTCAGCCGCCTGCATGAAGCGCCGGCGGAGTGGTTTCTCAGCCTGAACATGTCGCCACGCTGGATCAGCCGCCTGCGCGCCGATCAAGCGCTGCCAAGTCTCAAACAACTGGCGCGACACCAGGTTGATCCGCAGCGCATCGTTTTCGAGATCACCGAACTGGGTGGTAACAGCGAACGCCTGGCCCACGTGGTCGGGCGCTACCGTGACGCAGGGGCGAGAATCGCCATTGATGATTTCGGCGCAGGCTATTCGCAGCTGGATCGGGTGTTGGCCCTGCAACCGGACATTCTCAAGCTCGATATGCGCCTGTTTCAGGCTGCAGCCCTCGGCGGACCGAGCAGCGATGTGGTAAAGGCTCTCGCCCAGATGGCCGAGAAAACCGGCTGCTGGATCATCGCCGAAGGCGTCGAAACCGAAGCGCAGCTGAATTTCGCGCTGGAGTGCGGCTCGCGCTATGTGCAGGGATTTCTCTTCGCCCGAGCACAAGAAGAATTCTTCGCTACCGATGCCTTCGTCGCGCATTTCGCGCAATTGCGGCAACGCTACGTGAAGCAGAAACTCAGCGAGCGCGGACGGCTGATGCAAATGCGTCAGCAGCTCAGCGAGCTGATGGCGATTCTGCAACAATGGGCGCAGGCCCGCGCCCCGCTCAGTGCATTGCCGCAATTGCAGGCGTTTCCCTGGCTGCTGCGCTTTTATCAGTGCGACCGCCACGGCACGCAACTGACGCCCAACCTGGAATGGCGCCATGACGGCTGGTTTGCCGATGATCGCTATCTGGGGCACAACTGGTCGTGGCGACCGTACTTCTATCATCTGCTGGCCGAAGGCTGGGAAGAACGCCGCCTGACCCTGTCCAACACCTACCGCGACGCCACAAGCAACCAGTATTGCCTGACTGCCGGACAGTTCTTCGATAACGGTGAACGGCTGCTGCTGATCGATATCGATGCGGCGGGTCTGTAGTTCCGCTTGCAGGCGCGGGGCCGAACCGGGAAGCTAGGGCGATCAGTCACCAGACGGAGAGATTCAGCCTTGGATTGGCCAACCCTGCTCAACCGCGAACGCCTCGGCAAGCCGCTACACAGCCCGCAAGAACTCGGCCGCAGCCCTTTTCACAAAGACCATGACCGCATCATTTTCTCCGGGGCCTTCCGCCGCCTCGGGCGCAAGACCCAAGTGCACCCGGTCACCAGCAACGATCACATTCACACGCGTCTGACTCACTCGCTGGAAGTCAGTTGTGTCGGCCGTTCGCTGGGCATGCGTGTCGGTGAAACCTTGCGCAGCGCGCTGCCAGACTGGTGCGACCCGGCCGACCTCGGCATGGTCGTGCAGTCGGCCTGCCTGGCCCATGACATCGGCAATCCGCCGTTTGGCCATTCCGGCGAAGACGCCATTCGCCACTGGTTTCAACAAGCCGCCGGGCGCGGCTGGCTCGATGGCATGAGCGAAGCCGAGCGTGGTGACTTCCTCAATTTCGAGGGCAATGCTCAAGGCTTTCGCGTGCTGACGCAGCTGGAATATCACCAGTTCGACGGCGGCACACGCCTGACCTACGCGACGCTGGGCACCTATCTGAAGTACCCGTGGACCGCGCGCCACGCCGACTCCCTCGGCTACAAGAAACACAAATTCGGCTGCTACCAAAGCGAACTGCCGCTGCTCGAACAGATCGCTCACAAGCTCGGCCTGCCGCAAATCGAAGACCAGCGCTGGGCACGCCATCCACTGGTCTACCTGATGGAGGCCGCCGATGACATCTGCTATGCGCTGATCGATCTCGAAGACGGTCTGGAAATGGAGCTGCTCGAATATGCCGAAGTCGAGTCGTTGCTGCTCGGGCTGGTGGGCGACGATTTGCCGGAAACCTATCGCCAGCTCGGCCCGCAGGATTCCCGCCGGCGCAAACTGGCGATCCTGCGCGGCAAGGCCATCGAGCACCTGACCAACGCGGCAGCGCGAGCATTTGTCGAACAGCAGGATGCTCTGCTCGCCGGCACACTGCACGGCGATCTGGTCGAACACATGCACGGGCCGGCAAAGCGCTGCGTGTTGAACGCCAAGGACATCGCGCGCAAAAAAATCTTCCAGGACAAGCGCAAGACCCTGCATGAAATCGGCGCGTACACGACGCTGGAGATTCTGCTCAATTCGTTCTGCGGTGCCGCGCTGGAGCAGCACAACGGCCGCACGCCGTCGTTCAAGAGCCGGCGTATTCTCGATTTGCTCGGCAACAATGCGCCGGATCCGCAGGGTTCGTTGCACAGCTCGTTTCTGCGCATGATCGATTTCATCGCCGGCATGACCGACAGTTACGCCAGTGACATGGCACTGGAAATGACCGGGCGTTCAAGCCACTGAGTCTGGTGGGGTCAGCCGGTCACTGATCTGACCGGCTGACCACCATGAGAGTTTTCGCTGAATGCCCCTGTGAACCAGGTGAGATTCAACTACGCTTGACCCATTAACCCGATCAAATAAACACCGCTAATTAAACGCAACTTTAAACATCGACAAATAATTGAATATCAATATTGGCCTTCGGATCATTTCAATCTTCGGCCAATTGATTGCTCGCCCTTCCTTACGCCGAACCTAATTTCAACGTAGTCTCTTTCCTCATTACGCGTAGGATTAATCCGATAACGTAGTCGCGACACTACCAGTCCATGCGAGTGCTCATGCATCTGAGCTAAGGTGCGCGCTTTATTCATGCTTGCATGGGACTCTATTTATGAACTCCGTTTTTATTGTGGACGATCATCCAGTCATCCGCCTCGCCGTGCGAATGCTCCTGGAACATGAAGGCTACAAGGTCGTCGGCGAGACCGATAACGGTGTCGATGCCATGCAGATGGTCCGTGAATGCATGCCCGACCTGGTCATTCTCGATATCAGCATTCCCAAGCTGGACGGCCTCGAAGTACTGGCCCGCTTCAACACCATGGGTTCCAATTTCAAGATTCTGATTCTGACGGCGCAGTGTCCTACGCTGTTCGGTATCCGCTGCATGCAATCCGGTGCATCGGGATATGTCTGCAAGCAGGAAGACTTGAGCGAATTGGTCAGCGCAATTAAAGCGGTACTTTCCGGTTATAACTATTTCCCCAGTCAAGCGCTTAATCCGGTGCGCGCCGACGACACTCGATACGCTGAACTTGAACTGTTCAAATCCGTCAATGACCGCGAACTGATGGTATTGCAGTTATTTGCTCAGGGACGTACCAACAAGGAAATAGCCAAGGGCATGTTTCTGAGCAACAAGACCGTCAGCACTTATAAAAAGCGTCTGATGCAAAAACTCAAAGCCAGATCCCTTGTAGAACTTATCGAGATGGCCAAACGTAACGCACTCGTGTGAGACCCCACATGCCCAGCCGTCTGAAGGACTACCTGATCACCTTGAGCGCCGTTCTGTATCTGAGCGCCAATGCCCTCGCCGCGCCAAGCGCTACACCGGACTATGCGTTGCTCAGCCGCTCGGCCACCAAGGCCGTTCAAACTGTCCTGCAGCCGTCACAACGGCAATGGCTGCAGACTCGCAGCGAACTGAAACTGGGTACCTCCGCACCTGATTACCCGCCATTCGACATGACCGTCAGTGGCCAGGACTACGAGGGACTGACCGCCGATTACGCAGGGATTCTCGGTCAGGCCACCGGTTTGCCGATTCGCGTGCAACGCTTTCCCTCGCGCGAGGCTGCAATTCGCGCCTTGCTCGATGGCCAGATCGACCTGCTTGGCACAGCCAACGGCTACGAAGCAGGCAATGCCAACCTCGCGCTTTCCAGACCCTATGCGGTCGATCAGCCGGTACTGGTAACCCGCGAGGACGAAACCCGCTCGCTGACCGAAGGCCTCGCCGGGCTGCGCCTGAGCATGGTGTATCACTACCTGCCGGTGCCCGAGATCAAAGCGCTGTATCCCAAAGCGCTGATCACCTGCTATCCGTCCTACCAGAACGCAATCAACGCGGTGGCCTTCGACCAGGCCGATGTGTTTCTCGGCGACACCCTCTCCACCCATTACATGATCAACAAGGGCTATCTCAACAATGTCCGTATGGCCAACTTCGGCAAGCAGGAAGCCCATGGCTTCAGCTTCGCCGTGCGGCGCAGCAATCCGCAGCTGCTGGGCATCATCGACACGGTGCTCGCAGCGATCCCGGGCAGTCAGCGCGACGACATCGCCAAGCGCTGGAGCGCCGGCAGCGACCTGCTGCTCACTGACAGAAAACTGCAGCTGACTGATCGTGAGGAAAACTGGCTCAAGCAGCATCCCGTCGTCAGCGTGGTGGTCAATGAAGCTTACGCACCGTTGACCTTCTTCGACAGCGCCGGCAATTTCCGCGGCATCAGCGCCGACCTGCTCGAGCTGATCCGCTTGCGTACCGGCCTGCGTTTCGAGGTTCAGCGCAGCCGCAACGATGCGGAAATGATCAGGCAGATCGACAACCACAAAGCCGATCTGATTGCCGCCCTGCTGCCCAGCGCCGAACGTGAAAAAAACCTGAGCTTCAGTCGCCCGTATCTGGAAAATTCCTACGTGCTGCTGACCCGCAAAAGCGCCGACAGCCCGACCAATCTGGGCCAACTCAAAGGCAAGCGTCTGGCGATCGCCCAAGGCAATCCGCTGGTCGCCTACTTGCATGAGAATTTTCCGGGCATCGAACTGATCGAAACCCCCGACACGTTCAGCGCCGTGTCGATGCTCGCCGACAACCATGTCGACGGTGCGGTGAACTCGCTGGTGATCGCCAACTATTTCATCTCCTCGCGCATATTCGATCGGCCACTGCAAATCACCACCACGATCGGCACCAGTCAGGCAGCCTTCTCGCTGGCGACCGCACGTGACAACACCGAACTGGCCTCGATCATCAACAAGGCGCTGCTGAGCATCGCTCCCGAGGAGCTCGGCGTGATCAACGGCCGCTGGCGCGGTTACTCCACGGCATCACAGAACATCTGGCAAAACTACCAGCGCCTGTTCTACCAAGTGGTCGCAGCCGCCGGCCTGATCCTGCTGCTGTTGTTGACCTGGAACGCCTACATGCGCCACCAGATCAAACAACGCCAGGCTGCCGAACGTGCACTGAACGATCAACTGGAGTTCATGCGCTCGCTGGTCAACGGCACGCCGCACCCGATCTACGTGCGAGATCGCCAGGGTCTGCTGCAAAGTTGCAACGACAGTTATCTCGAAGCGTTCAACGCCAGACGCGAGGACATCATCGGCAAAGGCGTGATGCAGGGCACCCTGAGCAACGCATGCGAGGCCGAGGCATTCCAGGCCGATTACCAGAGAGTCATTGCCGAAGGCACTCCGTTGATCCTCGACCGGCCCCTGCACATCGGCAACCGCCGTTTGACGATTTACCACTGGATTCTTCCCTACCGCGACTCCAGCGGTGACGTTCAAGGGATTATCGGCGGCTGGATAGACATCAGTGAACGCCGCCAATTGTTTGAAAAACTGCGTGCAGCCAAAGAACAGGCGGACGAGGCGAACCGGGCCAAAAGTACCTTCCTGGCAACCATGAGCCATGAGATCCGTACGCCGATGAACGCCGTGATCGGCATGCTCGAACTGACCCTGCGACGCATCGATCCGCAACACCCCGATCGCGCATCGATTGACACGGCCTACCATTCGGCCAAGGATCTGCTCGGGCTGATCGGCGATATCCTCGACATTGCCCGCATTGAGTCTGGACGTCTGAGCCTGTCCCCGGAGTGGATCAATCTGGTCGACACAGTAACCTCCGTTGCCCGCATCTTCGACGGCCTAGCGCGGCAGAAAAACCTTGCCTTGCAAGTCGTCTTCAACCCGCCGCACCCGGCTGTGGATGTGCATCTGGATCCGCTGCGCTTCAAGCAGGTGCTGTCCAACCTGGTCAGCAACGCTATCAAGTTCACCGAAAGCGGCCACGTGCGGATCACCCTCGACCTGATCCCGGCAGACGCTGCTGGTCGAACATTGATGCAGCTGACCGTGCAGGACAGCGGCTCAGGCATCAGCGCCGAAGATCAACAGCGCTTGTTCGAGCCATTCTCGCAGGCGGAAAACGGCAGTCGGCAGGCAAAAAACGGCGCCGGACTGGGGCTGGTCATCAGTCGCAACCTGTGCGAAATGATGGGCGGACAACTGCAGTTGAGCAGCCAGCCCGGCATCGGCACTCAGGTGTGCATATCGCTGCCGCTGGACAGCCTGCCGGCAAAGGCGAATCCGCCGAAAAGCGAACCGTTGATCAAGCCTGCGACAACGCCGTTACATGTCCTGGTTGTCGACGACCATCCGGCCAACCGTCTGCTCATGTGTCAGCAACTGGAATTTCTCGGACATCGCTTCAGCATTGCCGAAGATGGCTGCAGCGGCCTCGAACGGTGGAAGGCCGATCATTTCGATCTGGTGATCGTCGACTGCAACATGCCCTTGATGAACGGCTACGAGATGACCCGTGGGATTCGCCAGCTTGAACTGCAAAATCATCGCCCGCCGTGCACCGTGCTGGGTTTCACCGCCAATGCCCAGCCGGAAGAAGTCCAGCGCTGCAAGCTCGCCGGCATGGACGACTGCCTGTTCAAACCGTTGAGTCTGACCCTGCTCGGACAGTGGATCGACGGCATCACGCCGGCTTCACCGGCCTCGGTGTTCGATCTGCAAAGTTTGAGCTTGCTGACCGGCAACAACCCGGCGCAGACCCGACGCATGCTGGTGGAGCTGCTCAAGAGCAGCCGCCTCGACCGCGAGGAACTGCTCAGGCTGTCGCCCGAGGATGATCGCGAAGCGCTGGCGGTGGTTGCGCACAAGATCAAGGGCGCAGCACGCATCGCGCAGGCCTCGCGGTTGATCGAATGTTGCGATGAGCTTGAGACCGCTTGCCAGCAAGCGCTCGCGCCACAGGAGATTGCCCGTCGCTGGGCGGCAACCAGCCAAGCGATGCTCGAACTGGCGCAGGCCCTGCAACAGCAATTGTCCCTGGCCGATCAAGGCACAGTCAGCGAGTCTTAACTATGCTTGGACGCTGAGCAGTGAGTTAAACATTCATGGAGAGCCTGCAATGCACAGCCCACTGCGCCCCGAGCAACGCCGGTTGCCGCTGCACGTGCACATCAGCGTCATGTTCACCTTTCTTTTATTGCTTACGGGCGTGGTGCTGGGCCTGTTCAATTACCACCAGACCACGCAGATCATTCTGTCGAGCAGCGAAAAGCTGTTTGACCGCATTGAGCAGGATGTACGCCTCGATCTGCAGGCAACCTATCAGCCGATCCGCAACCTGCTGAGCCTGCTGGCGGACACCCCGGCGGCCCACGCGAGTGATCTGGAACACCGCCTGCCGTTGCTCAAACCCTTCAGCCAGTCGCTCACCGATAACCCGGCGCTGGCATCGCTGTATCTGGGTTATACCAATGGTGATTTCTTCATGGTGCGCGCGCTGCGCACTCCGGCTCTGAAGGCACAGCTTCAGGCGCCGGAAGCGGCGGCCTATCAAGTCTGGAGCATCGAGCACGAGCCGCAAGGCACTGTACGCTCGCAATCACTGTTCTTTGATCAGGCCCTGACGCCGCTCAGCCGCCGCGATCATCCAGGCGAGCCATACGATCCGCGCAGCCGGACCTGGTTCAGCGACGCCCTGCAACAGGCCGGGCAAATCACCACCGAGCCCTATGTATTTTTCTCGACCCACAATGTCGGCACCACGCTGGCACGGCGCAGCGGCGAGAACGCGGTGATCGGCGCCGACCTGACCCTCGCTTCGCTGTCGACCGCCCTGGGCAAGCACCGAGTCACGCCTTCGACAGAGATCGCGTTGTACGACACCGACGGCAACGCCGTGGCCTATCACGACAGCCATCGCCTGATCGTCGATGACCGCACTGCGCGTCTGGCCAGAGTGGCCGATCTCAGCCCTGAGCTGAACGCGCTGCTCAGCTCCGACATTATCGGCAAGCGTCTGCAAGTAAACGATCGGCAATGGATCGTCGCGCGCACCAGCATCGAGGAAGGCGGGCCGAAAGGTCTGCAACTGGCGCTGCTGGTGCCGGAAGACGAATTGCTGGTGGATGCGTTCCGGATGCGCTGGCAAGGCGCGCTGATCACCCTGGCCATCCTGTTGCTGTGCCTGCCATTGGGCTGGGTGATTTCGCGGATTCTGGTCAAGCCGCTGCATGCCCTGGTCAAGGAAGCCGACGCGATCCGCAGCTTCGACTTCAGTTCTCCGCTGGCGCGCCGCTCGCCCGTACTGGAAGTCGATCAATTGAGCCTGTCGATGGCGCGGATGAAAGAAACCCTCGGCAGTTTCTTCCGCATCACCGACAGCCTTTGCGCCGAAACCCGCTTTGCCCCGCTGCTCGAACGCGTGCTGTTCGAAACCGTGCAGATCGCTCAGGCGCAGGCCGGTCTGATCTACCTGCGCGAAGCCGACGGCGCACGCATGGAACCCTATGGACTGGTGATTGATGGCGTGCCGCAGAAGCTGGAGGCGTTCGACGTTCAGGGACGCGAACTGCATAAGAACACCGGACCGGCGTGGTTCGAGCAACTGGCCAGAGCCAACAATACCGTCAGCCATCTGGGCTTCGATCAGGCCGGCGACTTGCAGAAAATCCTCCTGGCCATGGAAGCGCCGCGCATCCACTTGATCGGTATTCGCCTGCACAACCAGCACGATGAAACCATCGGCCTGCTGATTCTGCTGGTCAATGACAGTGGTGAGCCGAGTGATCTGGAAAAGCTGCGGCCTGACCGAATTGCCTTCTTGCAGGCAGTGTCCGGCGCGGCGGCGGTGAGCATCGAAAGTCAGCGTCTGCAAGCGCGGCAGAAACAACTGCTCGACGCGTTCATTCAACTGCTGGCCAGCGCGATCGACGCCAAGAGTCCCTACACCGGCGGCCATTGCCAGCGGGTGCCGGAATTGACGCTGATGCTCGCCCAGGCTGCTGCGGCAAGCCAGGACCCGGCGTTCAGCGGCTACCAGCCGAGCGAGGATGAATGGGAGGCGCTGCACATTGCCGCCTGGCTGCACGATTGCGGCAAGGTCACGACGCCGGAATACGTAGTCGACAAGGCCACCAAACTCGAAACCATCAACGACCGCATCCACGAAATCCGCACCCGCTTCGAAGTGCTCAAGCGTGACGTGTGGATCAACTACTGGCAGACCCTGGCAAGCGGTGCAAACGAAGCGGCGCTGGCCCGCGACCGTGATAGTGAGTTGCTGATGCTCGACGACGACTTCGCCTTTGTCGCCCGCTGCAATCTCGGTGGCGAGGCCATGGCCGAGGCCGATCTGCTGCGCCTCGAGCAAGTCGCGCAACGCAGATGGCTGCGCACACTGGATGATCGCCTCGGTGTGTCCTGGGAAGAAAACCGCCGCCAGGCAAAAACACCGGCGGCGACGCTGCCCGTCAGTGAAACACTGCTGGCCGACAAACCCGAGCATCTGATCGAACGCGACAAGAACGAGCTGATCCCCGAGGACAACCCCTGGGGCTTCAAACTCGATGTACCCGCGTACAAGTATAACCGCGGCGAGTTGTACAACCTGAAGATCGCCCGTGGCACGCTGACCCGCGAAGAGCGCTACATCATCAACCATCACATGGTGCAGACGATCATGATGCTCAGCCACCTGCCCTTCCCCGGTCACCTGGACAGCATTGCCGAGATCGCCGGCGGCCATCATGAAAAAATGGACGGCACCGGGTATCCGAAACGGCTGAAGCGCGAGGAAATGAGCCTGCCGGCGAGGATGATGGCGATTGCCGATATTTTCGAAGCGCTGACTGCCGCCGATCGCCCTTACAAGAAAGCCAAGTCGCTGAGCGAGGCGCTGGGGATCATGGCGACCATGTGCCGTGAAGCGCACATCGATGCGCCGTTGTTCGGCCTGTTCATCAATGAGGGTGTGTACATGCAGTACGCGACGCGGTTTCTTGATCCCGCGCAAATCGACAGCGTGGATACGGCCAGCCTGTTGCACAAGGCTGGCCTCAGCGGTTGATCAGCAGTCGGTCAGGCGCAGGAAAATCGCCGCCAGTTGCTCGATGCCGGCCTGATCCTCGGCGCCGAAACGCGCCAGCTTCGGGCTGTCGAGGTCGAGCACACCGATCAGGCGTCCGTCCTTGACCAAGGGCACTACCAGTTCGCTGTTGGACGCGCTGTCGCAGGCGATGTGGCCCGGGAAGGCATGTACATCCTCGACGCGCTGGGTTTGCAGGCTGGCAGCAGCAGCGCCGCAAACACCGCGCCCGAACGGGATGCGCACGCAAGCGATCTGACCCTGAAACGGGCCGAGCACCAGCTCTTCGTTGCGATTGAGGTAGAAACCGGCCCAGTTCAGATCATCGAGCTGGTTGAACAGGAACGCGGAAAACTGCGCGGCATTGGCGATGAAGTCGCGTTCGTCCGCCAGTAGCGATTCCAGTTGCGCGGCCAACATACCGTAGCCTTCGAGGCCCTGGCCGCTTTGTTGCAAATCAATCATGCCTTGTGCTCCAGCAATTTCAGTCCCACCCAGTAGCGGGCGAATTGATACGCGCAACGTCCGTTGCGATTACCGCGGCCGGTGGCCCAGCGCACGGCGAGGATGTCCAGTGCTTCGTCGCGCTGCCAGCTCAGGCCGGCCTTGGCGGCCAACTGGCCGATCCAGTGCTCGACGACGTTGAGAAAATGTTCCTGGGTAAACGGGTAGAACGACAGCCACAGACCGAAACGATCAGACAGGGCGATCTTGTCTTCCACCGCTTCGCTCGGGTGCAACTCGCCGTCGACGCGCTTCCAGTTTTCGTTGTCGCTTTCCTTTTCCGGCACCAGGTGGCGTCGGTTGGAAGTGGCGTACAGCAAGACGTTGTCGGGTGCCTGCTCGAGCGAACCGTCGAGCACGCTTTTCAGCACGCGGTAGTCGCCTTCGCCGGATTCGAACGACAGGTCATCGCAGAACAGCACGAATCGTTGCGGCAATTTGGCAATTTGCTCGACCACCCGTGGCAGGTCAGCCAGGTGATCGCGTTCGATCTCGATCAGACGCAGGCCGGCACCGGCGTGCTCGGCCAGCAACGCACGCACCAGCGAAGACTTGCCGGTACCGCGCGAGCCCCAGAGCAAGGCGTGGTTGGCCGGCATGCCATCAAGAAATTGTTGTGTGTTGCGCCCCAACTGCTCCAGCTGCCGGTCGACGCCGATCAGGTCGGACAGACGCATGTCGAGGCTGACTTCCAGCGGCAACAGGTAGCCGCTGCGACCGTCACGCTGCCAGCGCGCTGCCAGGCATGTGTTCCAGTCAATGACGGGGCGCGGTGCCGGCAACAGTGGTTCGATTCGCGCCAGAACCGACTCGGCGCGTTCAAGAAAAGCATTCAATCGGGAATCCACGTCTTCTCCTCGGGCACTTTCACAGTGATGATGACGATCCAGCGACGACACACAGATAAAATCGCCTCAGCAAGCCTTGTTACAAGGCGATTCGGGAACCTCGGTATCCCTGCATGATCGACTATGCTTGAGCAGCGAAGGGAAACGGAAGTGGTTCAACAACCCATGGATATCAAATTCACCCACCGGCTGTCTTACAAGCAAGCCAGGCTTACCGTGCTGGTCGGGTTCATTCTGGGCACCCTGCTCAGTCTGCTGCAGATCGGCATCGATTATGCCAGCGAAGACGCTTCCATCAACCGGGAAATCCTCGCACTGCTGGAAATCAGCCACAATCCGGCCTCGCGCATCGCCTACAACATCGATGCCGAACTGGCGCAGGAGCTCACCCTCGGCCTGCTGCGCTCGCCGGCGATCATCGCCGCGCAACTGATCGACAACAACGAGACCGTCCTGGCCAACGTCAAACGCCCGGAACTGCAGAGCAGCTATCGGCTGATCAGCGACTTCCTGTTCGGCGCCAAGCGTCATTTCGAAGATCGCCTGTACCTCGACCACTTGCCCAACGAATCCCTCGGCGTTCTCAAGCTTGAAGTCGACACTTACGCCTTTGGCAGCCGCTTCTTGCGCCGCGCGGAAGTCACCCTGCTCAACGGTTTCGCCCGCAGCCTGCTGCTGACCGGGATCCTCCTGGCGCTGTTCTACGTGATGCTGACCAAACCACTGGTGCGGGTCATCCGTGAACTCAGCGGCCGCGACCCGCGCAGCGCCGAGCCGACCACGCTCGAGTGCCCGGCCGGCCACGGCAACGATGAGATCGGGGTGCTGGTCAAAGTCGCCAATCAGCAGTTCGAGAACATCGCCACCGAAATCCAGCAACGGCGCACCGCGGAAAACCGCCTGACCGAATACCTCGCGCAACTGGAAGACATCGTCTCGGCGCGCACCGCCGAGCTCAAGGCAATCAACGCCCGCCTCAGCCAATCCAACGAAGAACTGGAAGTAGCACGCCGCACCGCGCTGGACATGGCCGAAGCGCGTTCGGCGTTTCTGGCCAACATGAGCCATGAAATCCGCACACCGCTCAACGGTTTGCTGGGGATGATCGCGCTGTCACTGGACGGCCCGCTCAACGCCGAGCAGCAGCAACAATTGTCGATCGCCCACGACTCGGGCAAGGTGCTGGTGGAACTGCTCAATGATATTCTCGACCTGTCGAAATTCGACGCCGGGCAACTGGAGCTGGAAAACATCCCGTTCGACCTCGGTTCGCTGATCGAAGACACCGCCAACCTGCTCTCGCAGAACGCCGCGCCAAGCGTCGAGCTGACCTGTCTGATCGAGCCGCACTTCCCGGCGCTGGTGCTGGGCGACCCCACCCGGGTGCGGCAGATCGTCAGCAACCTGCTGTCCAACGCGCTGAAATTCACCCGCTTCGGTCGGGTCGATGTGCGTCTGTCGGCGTACAAGGGTGGCGTGCGCATCGAAGTCTGCGACACCGGCATCGGCATTGCCCAGGAAGCGCAGGTGAAAATCTTCCAGCCGTTCACCCAGGCCGGCGCCGGTATCACCCGTCAGTACGGCGGCACCGGGCTGGGACTGGCGCTGACGTACAACCTGTGCGAGGCGATGCAGGGTCGGCTGACCATCAGCTCCGAAAGCGGCTTCGGCAGCCAGTTCTGCGCCGAACTGCCACTGCCCTCTCACACCCGCGCCCTCCCACCGCAGCCATTACGCGGCAAGGTCCTCGCCATCACCGCTGCCAGCAGTGGTCTGGCGGAATTGCTGAAAAGCCTGTTGCCGGTGTGGGGCCTGGAATACACGCAGCGCACCATTGATGATTCGCTGCTGGGCCTGAATCCGGATGTGCTGATCACCGATTGTCCGGAATGCCTGTTCGGTCTGCGCCCGAGCATCACTGCGCCGATTCTGCTGGTGACTGCTTACGGCAGTTTTCTGCCCAGCGAAGAAGCCGCCGCCCTCGCCCCCTTGCAGCAGCAAGCCCGGCCGCTGGCGCGCAACGCGCTGTACCAGCATCTGCGACGGATTCTGCAACCGGAGGTCGCCGCCCTCACCGAAGCGCAAGCGGACGCCTCGCCATCCGCGCGCCGGGGCAAGGTGCTGCTGGTCGAGGACAACCCGGTCAATCAACTGGTGGCAAAAGGCATGCTTGGCAAGCTTGGCTGCGATGTGGTGGTGGCGGGGCATGGCGCCGAGGCGCTGGATCAGCTGGAGTTCGCCGATTTCGATCTGGTGTTGATGGACTGCAACATGCCGGTGATGGACGGCTATGAAGCCAGTCGGCAGATTCGCCAGAGCGGGCGCTGGCCGAATCTGCCGATTGTCGCGCTGACCGCCAATGCCATGTCCGAGGAACGCGAACGTTGCCGCGCGGCCGGCATGAGCGACTATCTGGCCAAACCGTTTCGCCGCGAAGAACTCGCCGCGTTGCTCGATCAGTGGATGCCGACTACGAAAGCCCTTTGATCTGCCCGAGCAAGTGATCGAGGCCGGCGCGCAAATCATTGAGCCGGTCAAGATCAACGCCGCTGTCGCACAGCAGTCGCGCCTTGAGTGGCCCGACCTGCTCGCGCAGTGCCGTTCCGGCAGGCGTCAGGCTCAGGTGCATCTCGCGTTCATCCCGCGCCGAGCGCCGACGCTGGACCAGATCGTTCTGCTCCAGACGTTTGAGCAAAGGCGTCAACGTCCCCGAGTCCAGGGCCAAGCGTTCGCCCAAGGCCTTGACCGTCGGTTGCTCCGGCGCAGCATCCTGCCATTCCCACAGCACCAGCATCGCCAGGTACTGCGGGTAGGTCAGGCCCAACTGATCGAGCATCGGCTTGTAGGCGCGAATCACCGCCCGCGAGGCCGCGTACAGCTTGAAGCACAACTGGCTGTCGAGCTTCAGCGAATCAACCGCCAGGCTCATTTCAGCAGAGCTTCGATCTCGCCGCTCAGGTCTTGCGGCTTGGTCGTCGGGGCGAAACGCTTGACCAACTGGCCATCCTTGCCGATCAGGAACTTGGTGAAGTTCCACTTGATGCCCTGCGAGCCGAGCAGGCCCGGGGCGCGCTTCTTCAACTGCACGAACAGCGGGTGAGCATCGGCGCCGTTGACGTCGATCTTCTTGAACAGCGGAAAGCTGACGCCGAAATTCAGTTCGCAGAACTCGCTGATGGCGCCCTCATTGCCCGGCTCCTGTTTGCCGAACTGGTTGCAGGGGAAACCCAGTACCACCAGCCCCTGGTCCTTGTAGGTCTGCCAGAGTTCTTCGAGGCCCTTGTATTGCGGGGTGAAGCCACACTTGCTCGCGGTATTGACCACCAGCACGGCTTTTCCGGCGAAATCGGCCAAGGTCTTTTGCTCGCCCTTGATGGTGGTGCACGGGATATTCAGCAGGTTGTCGCTCATGGGTCGGCTCCGCAATGGTCAGGAAGGCGCAAACATAACGAGCAATTGAATTGTGTGCAATCTAATTGACCGATAAAAAGGCGACGCGATGTCGCCTGTTTCGGTTATTCCCGGGGCTCGAGATTCAGGCACACCGAGTTGATGCAATAACGCAGGCCGGTCGGTGGTGGGCCATCCGGGAACACGTGCCCCAGATGCGCATCGCAGCGCGCGCACTTCACTTCTGTGCGAATCATGCCGTGGCTGGTATCGCGGATCTCAGTCATCGCGCTATCGCCGATCGGTGCGTAAAAGCTCGGCCAGCCGCAGCCGGAGTCGAATTTGGTCTTCGAGTCGAACAAAGGCTCGTTGCAGCACACACAGTGGTAGACACCGTCGGTTTTGGTGTCGTTGTATTTGCCCGAGAACGGACGCTCGGTGGCACTCAGACGGCAGACGTTGTACTGCTCGGGGTCGAGCATGGCACGCCATTCTTCCAGGGTTTTCTGCAACTTTTCCATCATCACACCTCAGCGGCTGAAAAAGCCCGATCTGTACCTTTTCCACGGATCGGGCGGCACGTATGATTGCGCCTCGTCACGCGCCAGTCTGGCAGCCAGACCGGGCGCATTCAAACGGATTCTGAGCGCAAAAGCGCCAGACCTCCGCCTGTGCGAAGACGCAGCAATCCCAGTACGGTTGTCCATTTGCCGCCTGGATCGTTCATTTTCGGGATCACATCGCCATGCAGTTCAGCAAATCGAACAAGCTCGCCAACGTCTGCTACGACATTCGCGGCCCGGTGCTCAAGCACGCCAAACGACTGGAAGAGGAAGGCCAGCGCATCCTCAAGCTGAACATCGGCAACCCGGCGCCGTTTGGTTTCGAAGCGCCGGACGAAATCCTCCAGGACGTGATCCGCAACCTGCCGACCGCGCAGGGCTACAGCGATTCCAAAGGCCTGTTCAGCGCGCGCAAGGCGGTGATGCAGTACTACCAGCAGAAGCAGGTTGAAGGTGTCGGCATCGAAGACATCTATCTGGGCAACGGTGTGTCCGAGCTGATCGTGATGTCGCTGCAGGCGCTGCTCAACAACGGCGACGAAGTGCTGGTGCCAGCCCCGGACTATCCGCTGTGGACCGCTGCCGTCAGCCTCGCTGGCGGTAACGCTGTGCATTATCTGTGCGACGAAGGCGCCGACTGGTTCCCGGATCTGGCCGACATCAAGGCCAAGATCACCCCGAACACCAAGGCCATGGTGATCATCAACCCGAACAACCCGACCGGTGCGGTGTACTCGAAGGAAGTGTTGCTGGGCATGCTGGAAATCGCCCGGGCGCACAATCTGGTGGTGTTCTCCGACGAGATCTACGACAAGATTCTTTATGACGACGCCGTGCACATCTGCACCGCTTCGCTGGCGCCGGACCTGCTCTGCCTGACCTTCAACGGCCTGTCGAAATCCTACCGCGTGGCCGGTTTCCGCTCCGGCTGGATTGCCATTTCCGGGCCGAAACACAACGCGCAGAGTTACATCGAAGGCATCGACATGCTGGCCAACATGCGCCTGTGCGCCAACGTGCCGAGCCAGCACGCGATCCAGACCGCGCTGGGCGGCTACCAGAGCATCAACGATCTGGTGCTGCCGCAGGGTCGCCTGCTGGAGCAGCGTAACCGCACCTGGGAGTTGCTCAACGATATTCCCGGCGTCAGCTGCGTGAAGCCGATGGGCGCGTTGTACGCGTTCCCGAAAATCGACCCGAAGGTCTGCCCGATCCACAACGACGAGAAGTTCGTGCTTGATCTGCTGCTTTCCGAGAAGCTGCTGGTGGTGCAGGGCACGGCGTTCAACTGGCCGTGGCCGGATCACTTCCGCGTGGTCACCCTGCCCCGCGTCGATGATCTGGAAATGGCCATCGGCCGCATCGGCAACTTCCTCAAGTCCTACCGCCAGTAATGGGCCAGCAGTGCGCAACGAATTGGCTGTTGCGCACTGTCTGATTCAGCAACACATCTTTGTTCCGCGCCTTTGCAGCCCTTCTACACTTGCGATGCGAGCCGTACAGACGTATCTGACCTAATGGCGGCGGGGCGAAAGGCTGTGTCATCCGTGTCGGAATCGAGGGTGGGAATTTTCTTTTTGCTCAGGAAACCGCTGTAGGACACAGTTTGAAATAGTCACTCGGTTGAATAGCCCGGTGCCGCACCTTATATACCCCGCAGTACGCTACATCTTTAGCTTGAGGAGAGTTCTACAACCATGATGCGCATCCTGCTGTTTTTGGCCACTAACCTGGCGGTCGTGCTGATAGCCAGCATCACCCTGAGCCTGTTCGGCTTCAACGGGTTCATGGCGGCCAACGGGGTCGACCTCGACCTCAGTCAGCTGCTGGTCTTCTGTGCGGTCTTTGGTTTCGCCGGCTCGCTGTTCTCGCTGTTCATCTCCAAGTGGATGGCGAAGATGAGCACCGGCACGCAAATCATCAGCCAGCCACGCACCCGTCATGAGCAATGGCTGCTGCAAACGGTCGAGCAATTGTCCCGCGAAGCCGGGATCAAGATGCCTGAAGTCGGGATTTTCCCGGCCTACGAAGCGAATGCTTTCGCTACCGGCTGGAACAAGAACGACGCGCTGGTCGCGGTCAGCCAGGGCCTGCTCGAGCGATTCTCGCCCGATGAAGTGAAAGCCGTATTGGCCCACGAAATCGGTCACGTCGCCAACGGCGACATGGTCACGCTGGCGCTGATCCAGGGCGTGGTGAACACTTTTGTGATGTTCTTCGCGCGGATCATCGGCAACTTCGTCGACAAGGTCATCTTCAAGAACGAAGAAGGCCAGGGCATCGCCTACTACGTCGCGACCATCTTCGCCGAACTGGTGCTGGGCATCCTCGCCAGCGCAATCGTCATGTGGTTCTCGCGCAAGCGCGAATTCCGTGCCGACGAAGCCGGCGCCCGCCTGGCCGGTACCAGCGCGATGATTGGCGCTCTGCAACGTCTGCGTGCCGAACAGGGCCTGCCGGTGCACATGCCCGATACCCTGAACGCCTTCGGCATCAACGGTGGCATCAAACAGGGCTTCGCCCGCATGTTCATGAGCCACCCGCCGCTGGAAGAGCGTATTGACGCACTGCGTCGTCGCGGTTGATTTGACCGAAGTGAAAAAGAAGGCCCGCAGCGATGCGGGCCTTTTTTGTATCTCCAGATCATGCGTTGTCGGCAAAGCCCCATTCGCGAGCAGGCTCGCTCCCACCTTTGGAATGCATCCCACTGTGGGAGCGAGCCTGCTCGCGAAGACGCCGGAGCTGCTGACAGAAAACTATCTGGAAGCAACCTGATGAACCCT